>CADDZN010000096.1 GCA_902812375.1 bacterium
CCGCAGGATCCGCGAGCACTCGACGGAAATCAGTGACAGTCTTTGGCGGCGTCGATTGTAGCGGTGAAACATCCGCGAGCGCCTTCGCCAGCACCTTCGAGTCGACATCGCAGAGATATCCAAGCGTCGTATTGGGGCCGCGAGCGAACGCACGCGCGTGAACCATGCCACGTCCGTTCAGACCCATCACCGCAACGACCATCTTTTCCGCCGGCGATCCGTCGAACGCGAATAGCGGTCCGGGAGCGCGCGACATCGCAAAGGCGCTCAATCCGGCAACCGATGCTTTCTTCACAAAATCTCGGCGATCGAGAGATTCTTTCGGTGTCATGGCACTCCGAAACTATTGCAGGACGCGAATCTTGATATTTCTGAAAAAGACTTCGTCGACATGGTCCTGAAGTACGATATGGCCGGCGCGCTTTTCGGCGAAGCCGGGGATATCCCGATATTTGCTCTTCGCGAGCAGAGAGTCCATGAGGGGAGTTCCCAGGTCGAATTCCACGACCTTTCTCCCATTTAGCCAATGCTCGCCGTGATTGCCGCGAAACACGATTCGCGAGCTGTTCCACTCGCCAACGGGCTCGAGCACTTTGTTCGCGCTTGGCGGAATCAAATCATAGAGCGCCCCAGCACGATGTGACGGGACCTTGTTGTCTTCGTGGAGGCTGTCGTCGAGCATCTGGTACTCGAAGCCGAGCGCGGCGTGATTGGGCGCGTTCGCCATGGAGATCTCTTCCGACACGTTGTATTTAACGCCGCTGTTTCCCGCGCGGCTGATCTTCCACTCCCAGGCTAGCTCGAAGTCGCGAAAGGTGTCGCGGGTCATGAGATCACCGCCGGCGGCAGGCTGACCATCCGGAAGTCGCGGTACCTGACCGTCCGCCAATTTTCTGATCGTGCCGTTCTCGATCTTCCAGTGCGCGGATGGGACTGTGTCGTAGCCGAGTCCGCGCCAGCCGTTGAAAGTCTTGCCGTCGAACAGCATGCGCCAGCCTGCACGCTGTTCGTCGGCGGTCAAAGTGTTTCCTGGCACACTCACCTGAGGCGCGCACCCAGCCAGGACGATCGCGCAGGCAAGTCCAATTCGTCTACAGAGCGTTGTCACGTCTGCTCAGTACTCCGCAAATACGTCGTCGGGAAAACAGTACATCCACGTTTCCCCTGGCTCCGCCGAGGAAATCACCGGATGCCCCGTCGCCTTCGCGTGCTTTCTCGCGTGCCTGTTCGGCGAATCGTCGCAGCATTGCGTGGTCCCACATTGCTGGCACGTTCTGAGGTGCACCCAATGCGCGCCGATCTTGACGCACTCCTCGCACTCATGACGCTTCGCTTGCTTGACGCTCGTAACCGCTTTGATGTGAGCGCATGAAGAGTCGGTGGCCATGGCAGTCCTCCGATTTTGACGGCTAAGCCGGAATTCAAACCTGAGTGTGGAAGTGTAACTCGCTCCGATCCCGAGCGGAATTCAGACTATTCCGGTGAAGCTTATCTGCGCTGCGAGCTGTGGTAATCAACGCCACTGCGCAGATAACGATTGCCGCTGCCACACCCGTCCGCACGGATAATACCTCTCCCGCAATCGCCCATCCGAGCAGCACCGCCACGATTGGATTGACGTAGGCATAGGTGCCAAGTCGTGCTGGTGAGACTTTGTCGAGCAGCCAAATGTAAGATGTAAAACCCAGCAGCGATCCGAACACGATGAGATAAACCAGACCGCTGACCGATGCGCTCGAAACTGCATGAATGTCAAAGCTGGAAAACTCCCGCGCCAAAGCTCCGACAATGATGAGTAGCGCTCCGCCGCCGAGCATTTCCATACCTGTCGTGAGCATCCCGGACTCAGGCAGTTGTGCGTCGCGCGACCAGAACGAGCCGATTGCCCAGGAGAGAGAACCGAGGATGAGCACCGTCGCGCCGAGAGGACTGACATTGCCCTGGCCACCAACATTGCCAGGGCCGACAAGCACAACGATTCCAATGAAGCCGAGAATGAGACCAATCAGTACCGCCCCATTCGGCCGTCTCCTCGGCGGCCGCACCCACTCGATGATCACCAACCAGAACGGCAAGATCGAAACGAGCAGCGCCGTCAACCCCGACGGCACCACCTGTTCGGCCCACATCACAGCGCCATTGCCGCCGAGCAGCAGGAACCCGCCAGCAATGACGGCATTGCGCCAGTGCAAACGCGTTGGTCGCTTCGCTCCACGATACCGTGCCCACGCGTAGAGCAGTGCTCCAGATATCAGGAATCGAGTGGCGCCCATGAGAAATGGCGGGATCGTCTGGATCGCGTAGCGAATCGCCAGATACGTCGATCCCCAAATGATGTAGATCGACGCGAACGCAGCGGCGATCTGCGCGCGTGAGGCGTGTTTCTCGTTCACAGGTTGGTCGGCAAGCGAACGGGTAGCGATGGCGAGAACCTAGTCGAACGAGTTCTTGCGACGTTCGCTTTTCTTGTGCGACTGCCGCTTCTTCGATTCCAGCCTCGCTTCTTTGGCGGCCCGAGTTGGTCGAGTTGCCCTCCTCTTCTTTGGCACGATGAGCGCGCGACGGATTGTGTCGGCCAGCCTCTCCTCGGCCAGCTCGCGGTTTCGCGATTGACTCCGCATGTCACTGGCGACCACGCGGATGCTGCCGTCGCTGGTGAGCCGGGAGGCGAGTTTCTCCAGCAGGCGGTTGCGCTGAACGTCGGTAACCGCTCTGGACGCTGGGATATTCCAGAAAATCTCGACGCGCGAAGAAGTCTTGTTCACGTGCTGGCCGCCGGCACCCGAGGAGCGCGACACGCGGACGTCGAGCTCGTTGCGTGGAATCGAAAGCGATCCATTTACTGCTAAGAGATTCTCCGGCGCGACCTGACTACCGTCTGTCATCAGCGCCAGCGGAACAACTTGAGGGCCGCGAAGAATGCGACAACTCCCCAGACTATGACAATGAGTAGCTGCGGAGTAACGGTCGCGAACGACGCTCCCTCGAGCATATTGGCGCGGAGCGCATCGTTCACAGCGGTCAGCGGCAGCAATCGAATGAATGGCTGCACTGCCCGCGGGAAATTCGCCGACGAGAAGAAGACGCCCGAGAAAATCCACATCGGCAGCATGATGAAATTCGCAATGCCGGAAACAGCTTCGGTCGTGCGGGCGCGCGATGCGGTGAGGAGGCCGAGCCCGCCGAACGAGACGGCCGCAAGCAGACTGATCAGGAAGAGAGTAATGAGCGATCCGCGCAGCGGCACGCCAAACGCAAAATGCCCGAACCCGAGGAGCGTCACTACCTCGAGAACGAGAAAGAACAATCGCGACCACAGAAACGAAAGCAGGTATTGCACACGCGACATCGGCGTTGCCATCAGCCGCTTGAGCAGCTTCTTGCTACGCGCGGTGACGATCGCGAATCCAAGGCTCCAGATGCTCGAGCCCATGAGATTCATGCCGAGCAGCCCGGGGATGAGAAAATCGATGTAGCGTGATCCCGCTTCTGTTATGTAGCTCTCGGTAGCGCGCACTGGGTCGACCCGGCCAGCGCCAGTTTGAACCGCACGGTCGACGAGCACACGTGCATTCACGGCGTCGCTTCTCGTTCGATCGTAGACGAAGTGCACGCTGTCCTTTGCGGTCCCGGGAACCACGAGCAGCGCGACCTTCCCTGTTCGTAACGCGCGCGCACCCGCGCTGTCGTCGAAGGTCTGAACTACCAGACTCGAATCTTTCCTGAGCCAGTCCAGCACTGGTGCGCCGGGAGCTAAAGTCGTCACGACTCCCACCTGCACCTTTTCTGGTCCGCGTTGCCTGAAGGCGAGTCCCAGCCCCGCCGCGAGTAAAATCGGGAAGATGAACGTCCAGAACACAGCCTCCGGCTCGCGAATGAACTCGCGGAATCGCACGAGCGTGAGCTGAACCATCGCCCGATTCCTGAACGGACGTCGCACCCGCGGCTCACTCATCGCGCAGAGTCCTGCCTGTCAGCGAAACGAATACATCCTCGAGTGTAGCCGTCGTCTTCCGTGGCTCGGGCGGAGGAAGGTGCGACACGTCGATAGACTCCATCAGCTCGTTCGGGCTGCCGAGCGCGATCACATGTCCATGGTCGACGATCGCCACGCGATCGCATAGGCGCTCGGCTTCCTCCATATAGTGCGTCGTGAGGACGATGGTCTTTCCCTCCGCCTGGAACTTCTCGATGAGATCCCAGAACTGTCGGCGGGACTGTGGATCGAGTCCCGTCGTTGGCTCGTCGAGGAAAAGAAGTTGCGGGTTGCCGACGAGGGCGCACGCGACAGCGAGCCGCTGCTTCTGACCGCCCGATAATCCACCAACGCGGGACGAGCGTTTCTCTCCGAGCTCCACTTTATCGATGACTTCGCCGATATCCCGCGGCTCCCGATAAAAGCTCTGGAAGAGTGTGAGTGTCTCCTCAACCGTCAGCTTCTCGGAGAGTTGTGTCTCCTGCAGTTGGATGCCAAGGAGCTCGCGAAGATCTCGCGCGTCGGTTTCCCAGCGACGCCCGAGAACTTCGACCCGACCTGAGTCGGGAGCGAGGAGACCTTCACAGATCTCGATGGTTGTGGTTTTTCCGGCGCCGTTGGGACCGAGCAGTCCAAAGCACTCGCCGGAATTCACCTCCAGATCGAGGCCATCAACGGCGACAACATCGTTGTACGCTTTGCGTAACCCCTGAACGAGCAACGCTGGACTCGAGGATTGGACTGATGTCATCGCCGATGGGTACGAGATATGACGGAGAGAGCGAGGGCTCCATTCTGCTGAAACTTGGTACAACCCGTTGCCGTAAAAGGCTGTGGCGTTTGCGGCCACGGGTACCGCACCTGCGAACGCTGGTTTGAAACCAGAGGGAGAAAGTATGCAGTCAAAGGCCGTGTTGGTACTGAGCGCTGCTTTTAATTTCGGTTGCGTATCAGCCCTGCCAGCACAGACGACTTACCCGGTGTCGAGACCGTCGCGATTCACCTTTGGTGCCGACGGAGTCTTGTCGCAGCCGAAGGGGGAGTTCGCCAGCAACGTCGGACATGGGTTTGGCTTCAATCTCAACGGGCTGTTCAAGATCGACTACAGAGGATATCTGAACCTTCGAGCGGATGCGGGTGGCCTGCAGTACGGACGAGAGCGAAAAGATGTCTCGTTCTTTGGCATCACCGGCCGAGTCGATCTCCAACTCGAGACTACGAACAGTATCGCGTGGGGCTCGATCGGCCCGCAGCTCATGATTCCGGACGGCCCGTTTCGTCCCTATGCGAACGCCGCCATCGCCTTCACGAACTTTTCCACGAGCTCCAGCCTCAGGGACGAATTCGGTAATGAGCTGGCGTCGAATCAAAACGCCAGCGACGCATCGCGCGCGTGGATTTTTGGCGGTGGCTTTCAGATACCGTTCGGAACCACTGGAGCCTTCGACCTGGGAGCGCGCTACTACTACGGGGGCCGCGCGACTTACCTCACCAAGGGTGATATCATCGACAACCCCGATGGGTCGATCACCGTCAATCCGCGCAACAGTAAAACCGACATGGTGCTCTGGCAGCTCGGATTCTCACTCGCCTTGCCCCAGGGAAACAGCCGCTAAGCATGCTATCACTCCTCGCCTCCATGGTCTTCGCGCAAGCGTCTGTCAGCTTGCAGATCGGAAAAGAAAAACAGGACAGCGCAGCGCGCGCAAAAGCGGATTCCATTGCCGTTTTGCGTGAGGTGCGCCGCGATTCGATGAGGGTGAGGGAACACGCCCGCGATTCGATCCGGAAGGCGAGAAGGATCGCGAATCGTCCGCCTTTGACACCCGCTATTCTCGCGTCCGCGTATCGGGATCCCGGGGCGCGCGATCTCCTCCTCCGCGCTCGCGCGGCGCGGCTGATTCAGGATTCGACCCTCATGAGCTACGATGCGAAGTCGTACCAGCGGCTGTCGGTCGGAATGGGTTTCAAGCGCATCGGTCGCGACCGGCTACTCCTTCGTACTGAGGATGCATCGCATGTCGTCTGGCAGAGAGGCAAAGGCGCGGTCGTGGACGTGACGGGAAAACGAAGCGCGTTTCCAATGCTCGAAGGAATCGGCAAAGGCGAGGTCGATAATGACCCAGACATGGGTGACATCGGTGACATTCCGTATGCACCGGGCCGCGAGACGCTCTGGATCGGTTCAGGCCTCGCCAAAGCCGATGTCAGCGAAGACGAGATTATCCACCCGCTCGCCTCGGGCGCCGAGGCGTACTACACGTATTCGTCCGGTGACTCGGTGAGCTTCCAACTTCCTGGTGGACAGCGGATCGAGCTGCGCGAGCTGCGCATTCGGCCGCGACAACCAAAATGGAACGTCGCGGTCGGATCACTCTGGTTCGATGTTTCCACCGCGCACCTGGTGCGTGCAGTGTATCGAATGGCGCAAGAGATGGACATCATGGCCGTCGCGAATGAGGAGGCGAGCAAAGAGGATCACGATTCTGACGATGATATTCCGGCCTTGCTCAAACCGATGATCACTCCGATGAAAGCAAACGTGAGCGCGATCACGGTCGAGTACGGCCTGCACGAAGGGCGGTTCTGGTTGCCGCGCTCTCAAACAGTGGAAGGTGAGGCGCAGGTGAGCTTCATGCACGTTCCCTTCAAGCTCGAGCAGCGCTACACGTACTCGGATGTTAATGGAACCGAGCCATTCCCCGATGTCAGCATAGTACAGAGGGACACCGCGAGCGATTCGGTCTCGCGTGCGGCGCGCAGGACGCGCCACAGAAATGAGTGCAAGGACGGCGGCGAGCGCGTCCGCTCCCGCGACCGCTCGGAGCAAGATCTGCGCGTCGTAATCAGAATTCCGTGCGACACGGTTGCTCTCGAGCACTCGGCGGAGCTACCGAAATCCATCTACGACGAAGGGGAGGCGGTGTTCGGAACCGCAGAGCGGGAAGCCCTCATCTCCGAAGCACTGACACTCGGCGCGCAACCAGAATTCGCAGCCCAACATCCGACCTTTTCGTACGGCGTTCCGTACACACGCTTCAACCGGATAGAAGGCTTCTCGACTGGCGTAGCGGCAGAACAAGTCCTCGGCGGCGGGTACTCCGCCCATGCCTCGGTCCGGCTCGGCGTGGCGGATCTCTCTCCCAATGCGGAACTCTCACTCGACAGAACGGATGGGCGCCGCACGCTCGGAGTGGGAGTTTATCGGCGACTCGTCGCATCGAACGATTGGGGCGATCCGCTCGGCTTCAGCAGCTCCGTGTCAGCGCTCTTTTTCGGCCGTGACGAAGGCTACTACTACAGGACCTGGGGTGCCGAGCTTACTGGGGAGAAGAATTCCGGAGTCCTGAAGAATTGGCGATTGTTCGCTGAACAGCAGTTCGACGCAACGGTGCACACCGAGTTCTCGATCGCTCACCCAGGCGGAGTCAAGGGAGATCTCACCAACATCAATGCAGTCAACGGGAATGTGGTTGGTCTCGCGCTCGCTCATCATTCATCAACCGGCCTAGATCCTCATGGATTGCGGACATTGAATGACGTGAAGCTGGAAGGAGCTACGGGCACGTTTGACTATACGCGCGCATTGGTGCAGACGACGCTGTCGCACGGCCTCGGCCGGGCGCTCGACGGAGCGCTCACAATGGGCGGAGGAACATCGCTCGGACGTCTTCCTATCCAGAAGCAATTCTTTCTCGGCGGCGTGCAGACGGTGCGCGGGCAGCGAGCCGGCGCTGCGATTGGAGATTCGTTCTGGATGACGAGCGTGGAGCTCGGCGCGCACTCCGTTGGATTCCGACCAATTGTGTTCGGCGATCTGGGCTGGGCAGGGAACCGTTCGAATTTCTCGCATCCAGGCCGGCCGTTGAGCGGCGCGGGCGTTGGCGCTTCGTTCATGGACGGGCTGATTCGCGTCGATGTCGCGAAGGGGATTTATCCGGAAAAGGCGATCCGGACTAATCTGTACGTCGAGGCCCGCTTCTAGCCAAACGTGCGCGGGCTGTTGTGCATAGCCATTGCTGCATCCCTTCAAAGAATCAACACTCGATAGTGCTCGGGCGTTCTCTATTGAAGAGAGCGCTGAATTCAACCACGACGCATTACTTGATCCTCGGAATGAACATTTCCCGATCAACCAATCGAGTCAAAGCTCCAGCAGTCAAAGTTCTGGCTGAGCTCCGTCATGGCCCCAAGACTGTGGATGAACTGGCGAGAGCGCTTGGGCTCACCGGAAATGCCGTGCGGAATCAGCTACGAAAGCTCGAGAGCGAGAACTTCGTGACTCGAAGCGGAACGCGCGCCGGTACCAGCAAACCATCGACACTCTACGCGATCACTCTCGAAGGTCAGGTTCAATTTTCTACCCTGTACGTCCCCGTGCTCACGCAGTTTCTCCGTGTAGCTGAAGGTCAATGCTCGGGAATCCAGTTGGAATCATTCATGACTCAGACTGGAAAATCTCTCGCGAGCAGATATCCGAAGCGCCCTGGTGCTGTCAGAGATCGTACTCGCGCAGCGGCCGCGCTTCTCAAAAGCTTCGGCGGCGTCACTGAGATGCGAGCCCCCGATGGGCAATTTGTCATTCGCAGCCTGGTATGCCCTTTGGCAGCGCTGACCTCCGAGCAGCCCGCGGCCTGTCACATCCTCAGGGGCTTACTCACTGAGTACATCGGCAGGCCCGTCAAGATCTGCTGCAATCGGACGGAAGAGCCCAAATGCTGTTTTGAGATCACCGCGTAATCGCCAAAACCCGACAGCCAGGGAACAGAGTATGCGGAAGTGCAGTCCGAACTGCACTTTCTTCGGAGGAAGTATGTTTTCAACTGACCCCCTGGACCGAAGGTCTGCCCTCAAAGCGTTGGGAGCGCTCGGAGCAGCCGCGACTTTGCCGGCGTGTGCGTCAATGGCGACCGCAGAGCCAGCGGCCTTCGATGACGCCGACATCTTCAATTTTGCACTGAACTTGGAATCGCTCGAAACAGAGTACTACATGCGCGGCACCAGCGGGCGGGGAATGGATGCGGCCGATGCCGGTCCGAATCCCGGGTCGGTGAATGGTGGCCATATGGTCCCCTGGCAGAACGACGACCTCAAGCAGTTCATGGAAGAAATTGCGCGTAACGAATTGCTACACGTTCGATTCTACCGTCGCGTCCTGGGATCGGCGGCGGTAAGCCGCCCCACGATCGACATCGCGGGTGGCTTCGCGGCGGCGGCCAAGGCGGCCGGCCTCGGAGACAACTTCGACCCCTTTGCCAGTGAGATGAATTTCTTTTTGGGCGGAATGCTGATGGAAGACGTCGGCGTCACCGCTTATCATGGAGCCGTGGCCGCGCTCAAGAGCAGAGCGAACCAGGACGCCGCCGCCGGCATTCTGGGCGTGGAAGCCTACCACATGGGGATGGCTCGCTCGACGCTTTACCGGATGGGTACCGCCGCGCGAAACGCGGCGAATGCGATTTCGGATGCCCGCGACAGCCTCGACGGCCCGGCAGACCTCGACCAGGGGATCGTTCTGAATGGGCATTCCAACTTCGTCCCGCGCGATGCTGATGCAAAGGTGTTCAGTCGGACCCCACAGCAGGTTTTGAATATCGTCTATCTGACTCCGGGGAGTGGAGTTTCCGGCGGCGGACTGTTCCCCAACGGGATGAATGGAAAGCTG
>CADDZN010000097.1 GCA_902812375.1 bacterium
CCTTTTATAGTATGCGCGGCACATGAATTGACTCTCTCTTTCGGATTCAAAAAGCAGCTTTATGAGTCAATGGGCGTGCCATCCCCGGAGCCTTCCGCAGCTCCCCGCCCGGGACCCTGTAACACCAATCGGCAATTCGAACGCACATGATACAAAGCGGCATCGCTCCTCTGGACGAACGTCTTGGCGGACTCGCCCCAGCGCGCATCCATCTGGTGACAGGTGGGCTCGGCAGCGGAAAGACCGCGGCATGCCTCCACTTCCTGGACGTGGCGCTCCGCCAGGGCGAGGACGCGGCGATGATCACGTCAGACCGCGGATCGGATGTCAAAGCGCTCGCAGCTTTCCTCGGGATCGATCTCGACGGTCCGCTGCGCGATGGCCGGTTGACGCTGCTGCGGTATCGCTCGGATTTCACAGCAAGGTTCCGTCAGTTATCCGCGCCAGAGCGCGCATTGGCGGATCTTCGCAGGATGATGGGCGCCGAATCCCCATCGCGCATCGCCATCGATCCGCTCGATCCTTTTTTGAGCGAGGGCGGCCCCGTTATCTCCGGCAGTGTCGCGCTCGTGAATTTTCTCGAGGAGCTCGGCGCCACGGCGCTGCTCACCCACTCGGCAGACACCACCGACATTCTTGACCGGCGGCTCGATCCAATAATCGCCAGCTCCGTTGCCGTCGTACGCCTCGAGAAGGGCCATGGGAACGTCCACTACCTTGGCGTCGTTCGAGCCCGCGTTTCCGATATCCCAACCGCGCCAGTCGCGTTTCAGATTCGGCGGGATGCCGGGATCGAGCGCTATTGTGGTCCGCAGCCAACGGAACGCCGAGAGATTTCTTCGCCTCCGGGCGCGCCCAGAAAACTGCTCGTCATGCACACGTCCGAAGCTGCATCGACAGATATCGTCGCCTTGTTGCAGCGAGACTACGATGTGTTGGTGCGGCCTGCACCGGCTGCTGGTGGCGCGCTCGACATCGCGGCTACTGGGATCGATGCAATGGTCATCACCGTAAGCCATGACGCGGTTGCACAAGCAATTTCATTGATCGCTCGAATCAATGAGCAGCCCGACGTCGTGCCGATCGTTCTTGCGGCTCGCTTCAACCTCCGCTCGATCGATCGCGCGCGCGCCATGCGTGTCGGCGCTGACGAGATTCTCGCCAGCGACATGACCGCGCCGGAATTTTTGCAGCGTCTCGCAAATGCGGTCAGTCGCGTGCACGCCAAGCCGGCGGAGGTTAGTCCTTATTACTCGGACACCTTGATTCTCCAGCCGGAACGTGCCGGTACCCTGCAACCACTCGCCCGCGACGACTTCGCCGCTGCGCTCGCGAGCCACGTGTCGCATGACAATCCAACACAATACACCGTCGTGACGCTGCGCGTAAATCCCGACGCCACGCACACCACGTTCGGCGCGAGTGCGCTGGGAGTACTGGTCGACCTGGTGCTGCGGAGCAGCCGCTCTCGCAGTGGAGACCTGACGGCGGTCATCGATAATCGCGTCGCGGTATATCTGCACGGGGCGCGTCAGTCGCAGGCCGATTCTTTCGTTGAGCGGGTGCGCGAGCTGTGGGCCATACGTCACCGCGCGTCGCTGAGAGTGGAGACGTTCCCGTATCCATCGGGCGAGCCGAAGCTGAGGACGATCTTCGAGATGGCCGAGCAATGATGAGCCGCGTTCGCTACCCACTCCTTTTCATTCTGGCGGTGGTATTGCTCACCAGCGCAACGCTTATCGCATATCGCCGGATCGGCGCTACCACCGCCACGCGCAGCACGGTGAAGGCGGGTCCGTGGCCCGATGATACTGTGCCCGAGCACCCGCCGCTCGTAATTCCCACCAAAGCGGATTACGCGCGCTACGCCGCCGCGGATTCCGTGTGGCGCGAACAGAACGCGCGGCAGTATACCGTCGCGGAGCTACGCGCGCGCGGCGATGGCCGTCGCAGCGAGCGAGATCTGCTCGACGACCGGGTGTATCTGCTGAGAAAGCGCGGAGACAACCGCCGTGCAGTGAGCGAGCTCGAGCATTGGGTGACGAGACACCCGCGCGACCGCAGTGCGCTGCTGTCTCTCGCTCGACTGCTGAAGGAATCCGGACGCACCGACGCGGCGGTGGCCCGCTACCGGCAGCTCCTCTCACTCGGAAGCGAATGACCAAGGCGAAGATTGGAGCGCTGCTGCTCTGCCTGATCACGATTACTTCGAGCCTCAGCGGCCAGGGCAGCTCGCGGCGCTCTCGCAGTAGAAACACGTCCAGCAACATCGCCGTTCGGGCCGAACTGGCGGCGGTGCTGCTGCAGTCAGGCAAGTACTCGGATGCAGCGCGCGAGTATCGGACGCTCGTCGCGACCGATGCGCGGAACACCGAGTATCGACTCGGGCTCGTTCGCGCACTCGCCTGGGGCGAACACTATCGCGAGGCCGAGGAGCAACTGTCGTTGCTTCCGGCAAGTCGCCGCGATGAGTCGGACGTCCAGCAGCTCGAACGACTCGTGCGCAGCAACCTCGAGCCATCTTCCGCCGAGGCGCAACGCTGGGTTGCGCAGAATCCGAACTACGCTCCATACCGTGCCGCGCTCGCCCATGCGTGGGTGCGCGAGCATCATCCAGGTTGGGCAATCGCACAGTACGACACGCTGCTCGCGACAAATCCCACCCCAGCTCTGGTTCGCGATCTCGCTGACGCATACTCGGCGGCGCATAATCGCGCGGTTGGAATCGCGCGACTCCGTGAATTCGTTGCGCGAGCGCCGGCCGAAAGCGGATACCGTCTCGCCCTCGCCGATCTTCTCACTGAAGACAGGCAATACGCAGCGGCGCTGGCCGAGACCGATACGGTGCTCTCGTACGGGCGTACGCCCGGAGCTCTGATGACGCGCGCGCGCATCGACATCGCGAGCGACGATCTGGTTTCGGCCGAGAGAGATCTCAATGACGCTCTCGCCTTGAAACCGACGGCCGATGCGTATCTCCTGCTTGGCGACACCTATCGCTGGCGCGGCGAATTCGGCAAGGCGCGCACAGCCTACGAGTACGCGCGCGTGATGAGAAAAGACCGGACGGTGACAGCGGCGTTCGCTCAGCTCGCGCGTGATCAGCGCTCGGTGCTCACCTTCGAGCCTGCTTCGGCCGCCGATGAGGGCTGGCAGACGAGCGTCACCACCGACGGCGACAACGGCGGCATTCATTACACGACGGTGGATTTCCAGCGCGGATTCTCCGTCGGCAATGGCTTCGTTGGCAGTACATCGATGTCCATTCTGCAACTGAGCGAGATGAGCGCCGTCGCAAATGGCAAATCAGCGGGGTTTGCTGGCACTCTCGGACTGTCGCGCGAAGGAATTACGGGCGCGTTCTACGGACGCCTCGGCGCAACCGCCGGCCTGGTCTTCCATCCAATCGCGAGCACGGTTCCCACAGCGTCGGTCGCAGCCACTGTCCGGTACTACGCGTGGAGTGCATCGGCTAACATTGGGACCGGACCCGCGTATCCAGCGCTGCGCACCCTTGCGTCGGTGATCCCATTCGGCGAGGGGAGTCGACCACTCACCGAATTCAACTCCGCGTTCTCGGTCGCCGGCCCGGTCGGCCCGATAGACATCGCGGGCGGTGTGAGACAGGCAGACATCAGCGACAACAACCGCCGCAACGAGCTCGAGGGCTACGCGCGCCTGCCCGTTGGTCCGGTGATGTCGCTCATCTATTGGGGGAATTCAATCCGGTTCGCGCGTCCGACCGCCGACTACTGGTCCCCACAGAGCTATGCGTCCAATGCGCTCGGGCTCGAGCTCGCGGAGCGGCAGCTACGTGGGTTGTCGCTGGTCGCGCGCGTTCTGCCGGGCGTTGCATCTACAGACGATTCGCCTTTCACTCACACCGGCAACACCAATCCAGGCGCGAGTGCCGCCGAGCAGCGCTTGCATTTTCAGATCAGCGCCGGCGGGGAGCTCGCGTATCGCCGGCCGGGGTGGGAAACCGGGCTCGGCTTCGACTGGGGCCGTATCGCGAACTACTCGCGTACCAGCCTGAGCTTTCACCTCTCGATCAACAGATAGCAGTGCGCGTCAGGTACATCGTCTCTGCCGCCGTTGCACTGACACTGCTCCTGGCGATTCGCTTCGCGATGTCACTCGACACCGGTGCGATCACGACTCCAGCGCTGCACACCTCGGTACTTCTCCTCAGGATTTTCCTCGTCGTACTCATTACGCGATACGTGCTGCTGCTCTGGCTCGGCTATCTGCACCACATCGAGAACGGCGGATTGCATGACGCCGACGGTGTGAGGTTTCCGGCGGTCACGATTATCGTGCCGGTATTCAACGAAGAGGAAGTGATAGTCTCCGCGCTGCGGAGTTTGCTGGCACTCGACTATCCGGACTTCCACATCCTCGTCGTCGACGACGGCTCGACCGACCGCACTCGCGAGCTCGCCACCAAACTCGCTGGCAACTATGGGGGCGTGACTCTCAAAGTCGTGAGCAAATCGAACGGCGGCAAAGCGGCTGCCCTCAACACGGGCATCTCGCTCGCACGCACTCCCTATGTGGTGTGCATGGACGGCGATTCACGCCTGGCACCAGGCACGCTGCGCGCGGCGATCCCGCATTTTGCCGATCCGCGGATCGGCGCCGTCGCTGGCAATGTCAAAGTCGTGAACCGGAACAATGTCTGGACGCGACTCCAGGCGCTCGAGTACATCGAAGGCTTGAACCTCGCCCGCCGCGCGCAGGGATTTCTGCGCATCGTCAACATCATCCCCGGTCCCATTGGTGTGTTTCGGCGAGACGTGTTACAGAGCGTAGGCGGTTACGACAGCGACACCTTTGCCGAGGACGCTGATCTCACGCTCAAGATCGTTACCGCTGGATGGCACGTCGTGTACGAGGAGCGCGCCATCGCCTGGACCGAGGCACCCGAATTTTTTCTGGATCTCGTGCGACAGCGCTATCGCTGGACGCGCGGCATTCTCCAGGCACTGCGCAAGAGATCTTCCCTTCTCGCATCGCCGCGTGAACAGGTCGCAGTCTGGATATCGATCGCCTCCATGTTCTTCGAAGCCGTACTCTGGCCAACCGTCAATGTACTCGGCGGATTGCTGTTCACCCTCGCCGCGCTGTCGGCGGGTGTCGCGTCGGGAATCTTCTACTGGTGGATGCTGCTGACGATGCTCGATGTCGCAGCGGCGCTCTACACGGTGGTGATGGAAGAAGAAGATCTGGGGCTCGTGCCCTATGCGATCGTTTATCGCTTTCTCTTCATCACGATGATCGACGTCGCCAAGTTGTGCGCGACGATCGAAGAAGCCGCCAAAGTCAAAATGACCTGGGGCAAACTCGCTCGCGCGGGAAGGATATAAACGATGTCATTCGATACCCTGCTATCGACGATCATTCTCGTCTCGTTCCTGGTGACGATCATCATGGCAGTCGGCAGCTACGCAGCGTACAAGCTGCGCGAGAATCGGCGGCCACAGCGAGAGCTCGATGACAGTGGCGCGGAGTCAGTGTTCTTCGAGCGAATCCTTGCTGACGAACCTGTGTCTGCGGGCATCAATGACTAAAGCGCGTCGCAGCGCGCTGGCGTGGGCAATTCCGGCGGCGTTGGTGGTCGCCGTCTCCACCGTCATCACGATGCGGCAGGCGCGCGCGAGCAACGATCCGGTTCCGAAACGCTTCTCCGGATCGACGGTGGTTCTCAGGCTGCCCTCGCTCCTCCGGAGCCAGAGACTTCCGTCGCGCGTCCGCGTCGCCATCGTGCGCGATCAGGCAGCAGAGTCGTTCTACACCAACAAGGCGACGCTCGACACCATCGTGAATAGCTGGAAGGATGCGCTTACCGCCGTCGGTGCGGACGCGCGGATCGTCCCGTCGAGCGCTATCGGCAGTACTCGCGACGCGCGCGTCTTGGTCGTTCCGTCGTCGCCATGTCTCACCGTCGCCACCCGCGAAGCAATCGACCTGGCGGGCAGTCGCGGACAGGGACTCATTATCACGGGTGCAGCGGGTATTAACGACGCTGGTTGTCGCCACCTTGGTTATGGACTTGTCGTTGCGGCAACCGGAGCGTCGCGCGTTGAACCGCTCGAGGACCGACCGATGGTATACGTCACGATACCGTACGGCGGTCCGCTCACGATCGATATCCCGCCCGGGTCGAAACTCGAGCTCAATCCGGCGAGTCAGATTGCGCTCCGACTTCCGGAACGCGACGCTGTGTACACTGACTACAGTCTCGAGCCGGCTCCCGTTGCGAAGCAACCGCTGATGTCGGGCGCGATTGCACATTCGACGTACCGGGGTGCGCGCCTCGCCTATTGGGGATTCGGCGTTCGTGAAATAGTGCCGAGGCCGTGGGATCGGGAGATCATGCTGCTCCTCGTTCGGAACTCCGTCGCTTGGGCTGCGCGCGTTCCTCTGCCATCGATCGAGCCGTGGCCGAACAATCACACCGCCGCGACGGCGTTCGTGCAGGACGTGGAGGATCAATTCACCAATGCGCGCTATGCCGCGGATTCTCTCCAGGCTATAGGCGTGCCGGGAACGTTCTTCGTGCTGTCCGATCTCGCGCGCCGCAATACGCGTCTCACGCGTGAGCTTCAGAAGACGGGAGAGGTTGGCAGTCACACCGAAAACCATCATCTGCTGGGAGGAATTCCACCTGAGCGACAGCAGGCGCGACTCGCACTCACCCAGCACGATCTGACCGAAATACTCGGCAGCAAGGTCACGGGACTGCGGCCACCCGAGGAGCAGTTCGACGTCGAGACCATGAAAGCCTGGCTTGGCGCGGGCGGTACCTACATGCTCGGCGCCAACGATTCGCGGTCGGCGTCGCCAGAGCTGCTTCCGGTGGAACGCGACACCTTGGTTCTGCTGCCGCGAACTGGCGACGATGATTTCGGTGTGCTGGCGCCAAGCCAATCACAGGATCCAGCGGCAACTGGGCGACTGCTCAAGGAGGAGTTCGACTGGATTCACGCGCTCGGAGGACTCTACGCGTTGAGCTATCACTCGCAACTGTTGTCGAGACCCGAGCATCTGCCAGCCCTCGCGCATCTCGCGCGCGAAATCGCGGCGGATACGACGGTGTGGATCGCGACGACATCGGAGATCGCGACCTGGTGGCGTGCGCGATCGCAGTTGGAGACATCGGCGCGAATGATCGGCGCGAACAAGCTCGAGCTGACACTGCGCAATCGCGGTGCGACCGGTGTGCGCGGGGCGGTGATCCGGATCACGCAGCCGTCTCCGCTGCGCGCGGTGTCGGCGATTGGCGGAAAATTGTTGCCGAGCGATGAGATGGTGACGCGGGTGTTGGTGCCGTTCGTGGCGGCGCGGAATAGTCGCGTAATTTCCGTCGGCCTGAAACGCTGAGAGCAAACGCGGCAGAGCCTGGCTAACGGACGGTCCGTCGCTCGGAAGGAGAGCGCGCGACGACCCCAAAAATTTCCCGATAACTGGAGTCCTAAGTCATTGCGCCTCAAAGGCTTAGGAATAGCTGCTGAGGTTGCGTGCAGGTCTAAGAAGCGTTAGATTTCGTACTCTCTACAGTAGTGCGAATTCGACGTGCTCAGGCGCGTCGTCACAAGAATATTTCCCCGCGTTTAATGGCAAAATCGGCAGCAGAAATCGCCAGCCCCAAGTACGACGCTGGCCAGATCCAGGTATTGAAGGGACTCGAGGCGGTTCGGAAGCGCCCGGGCATGTATATCGGAAGCACATCATCGAGGGGACTTCACCACCTCGTCTACGAAGTAGTCGACAACTCGATCGACGAAGCGCTCGCGGGTCACGCGACGAAGGTCGACGTCATCATTCATCCGGACGATTCGATCACCGTCATCGACGACGGCCGAGGAATTCCCGTCGATCTCCATCCGGTAGAGAAGATCCCGGGTGTCGAGCTCGCGATGACAGTGCTGCACGCCGGCGGAAAGTTCGATAAGAACTCCTACAAGGTGTCGGGCGGACTGCACGGCGTCGGCGTGTCGGTGGTGAACGCGCTCTCGGAGCAGCTCAAGGTATGGGTGCGTCGCGGCGGCAAGGAGTACTACATGGACTTCGAGCGCGGCGGGACCGTGACGAAGCTCAAGACGCTGCCGATGAAATCCGACACCAAGGCGCGCGGCACGACGGTGTGGTTCAAGCCCGATCCCAAGATCTTCACCGAGCTCAAGTTCGATTACGATCTCCTCGCGAACAGGCTGCGCGAGCTGTCGTACCTGAACAAGGGCCTGACGATCAGCATCAAGGATGAGCGTGAGGGCCAGGAGAAGACGGAGGTCTTCCAGGCGAAGGGCGGCCTCAAGGAGATGGTGCAGTTCCTCAACGCGAAGAGGAAAGTGCTGCACCAGGAGATCGTGTACATCGATACGGAGCGCGACGGCATCGAGATCGAGCTGGCGTTCCAGTACAACGATGGCTACAACGAGAACGTCTTCTCCTTCGTGAACAACATCAATACCCACGAGGGTGGAACGCACCTGACCGGCCTCAAGTCGGCGCTCACGCGTACCATCAACAACTACGCGGCGAAGAGCGGCGCGTTGAAGAAGGCGGACTTCACGCTGTCGGGTGACGACGTGCGCGAGGGACTTACTGCGGTGTTGTCGGTGAAAGTTCGCGAGCCGCAGTTCGAGGGACAGACGAAGACCAAGCTCGGCAACTCGGAAGTCGAGGGCGCGGTGAAGGGTGTCGTCAATGAGCAGCTTGCGTCGTACCTCGAGGAGCATCCTCGCGTTGCCAATACTGTCATTGAGAAAGCAGTCTCGGCCGCGCGTGCGCGTGAAGCTGCTCGCAAAGCCCGCGATCTCACTCGGAAGAAGTCAGCGTTGGATGTCGGCAACTTGCCTGGCAAACTCGCGGATTGTTCGCTTTCGGATCCCGCCCTTTGTGAGATCTATCTCGTCGAAGGTGACTCGGCGGGTGGATCAGCGAAGCAGGGACGCAATCGCGCGTTCCAGGCGATTCTGCCGTTGCGCGGAAAGATCCTCAACGTTGAGAGAGCGCGCATCGACAAGATCCTCGGCAACGAGGAGATCCGGACGATCGTGACGGCGATCGGCGCGGGGATCAAGGACGACTTCAACATCGAGAACGCGCGGTATCACAAGTTGATCCTGATGACTGATGCGGACGTTGATGGTGCGCATATCCGCACTTTGCTGCTGACTTTCTTGTATCGGCAGATGCCGCAACTGATCGAGGCCGGCTATGTGTACATCGCACAGCCGCCGTTGTATCGCGTGGCGAAGGGGAAGGAAGAGTTCTACGCCTACGACGAGAAGGAGCGCGAGGAGTACGTGAAGCGTCTGGGGAATGGCGAGGGCAAGTCGACCGTCAACATCCAGCGGTACAAGGGACTCGGCGAGATGAATCCGTTGCAGCTATGGCATACCACCATGGATCCGGAGACTCGCACCATCCTTCAGGTCAATGTGGAGGACGCTATTCTCGCGAACGAGACGTTTGAGAGGTTGATGGGGGATGATGTGGAGCCGCGCCGGCTCTTTATTGAACAGAATGCGAAGTTTGTGAGCAATTTGGATATCTGACAGTTACACGACGCTGAGGTGAGCGTTGGAAGTGGGTTTAGCTTTCGCATTCA
>CADDZN010000098.1 GCA_902812375.1 bacterium
ATCATCGGGCCCGAACGCGCGTCCGCGTCCCGCGTCCCGCCTCAGCCCCCTTCTTCGATCCCCGCGTGGAAGGGCAACGTCTTCACGATCTCTTCGATCTGTTTCTGAATGAGCTCCAGCTCCTGGCTCGCCCCCTCCGAGTCAAGCATCCCGTGGCGCATCGTTACCGCCACGCGGTTCATGTACTTGATCTTCGTGATGATCTCTTCGGTCGCTCGACGCAGCCGGATATAGCGTCTCTTGTCGGCCAGGGCGCGGTGGCAACGGCGCTCGAGATCCTGAGGGGTGAGCTTCCGGGCGACTTCGACCGCTTCCGCGATCGTCCGACCGGGTACCGCTCCGTGGTCGGGAATACCCATCTGGTCGCTGTTCGGATCGCTGAACCACAATCTGCCGATGTACTCCACCCCGTCGTAGGCAAGACGAAGCGCTACTCTGTATTCCTTGCCGTCGACCGTAATCGAGCTGATCGCGTGCTGGGTGACGCCTGAATCTGATGTCATAGCTGAATTTCAGCTTCGAACGGGCGGATTGGTTTCATCAAGGAATGTGTCTAATGCCGCGAAAAGCCTGGCAGGTTGTTCAACGTACGGCACATGTCCGCAGTCGTCCAGAACCACAAGGTCCGTTTCGAGAGCGCGCGAAGCTTCTACGGAAGACGCGAGTGGAATCGGATCGTCACGACCATGAATCACGAGCGAAGGAACGCGGACCCCCTTCAGCGCGCTGATGAGGTCGAAATCCCCAAGACTTTCCCATACCGACTGCTGCACTCTTCCCACTACCCGAAATGGCGTGAGATCGTGTGCCTTCCCCGGATCTGAAAAATAACCAGCTACACCCAGCTCGAATGCCCGCTGGCGGTAAGCCTGCGGGTCCCGGTCACGCAAACCGGACTTGGCCAGCTCCTCGCGAAGCGCCTGAATCGCCGGACTCTGCTGACGGCGGGCGAACTCGGCCTCGAACTGCCGCCGATATTCGCGCGTAAGCGGCGCTGGATTGATGAGAGCGAGCCGGCCAGGAGGGACGAAGTGCGGGTTCCGGCGCTGTTCGACGGTGTAAAGAAGCGCCAGCATCGCCCCCCAGGAATACCCTAGTATCGAAAGAGGCTCGAGCTCGAACTCGCCGGCCAGAGCGCCCAAGTCCTCGACATGACTTTGCCAGGTGACAGGAACTCTCGCGTCTGTTTTGGATCGGCCACCGCCACGCTGGTCGTAGAAGACGAGATCGTACCGCTCTCCCAAATGCAACATTTGCGGCAGCAGGTAACAATGGTCAGCGCCTGGCCCTCCGTGCAGGACGATCAGTTTTGGCGCGCCGGTTTTCCCATACCTGGCCCAGTAGAGCGGCACTTCGGTACGGGTACTGAACCCTTCCTCGCGCGGTGGCGGGATAGGTTTTGGCATGCGTGCGGCCTTACCTGGCGGTGAAGTCTGTCTTTCCTGTAACCGCTCGGCAGGTCTCCGCGATCAGCTCGGCTGCGTGATCGAGATCCTGAATGCTCACGAGCTCATTGGGTGAGTGCATGTAGCGATTTGGAACTCCAACCAGTCCCGTGGCGACGCCTTCGCGAGCGATGTGAATTGCGTCCGCGTCGGTGCTGGTGTCGCGCCCGGCGGCATGTAACGCGAACGGAATCTTCTTCTCCTCCGCCGTCGTGCGTAAGAGATTGAATACGACCGGAGAGATAATCGAGCCGCGGGTGAGAACGGGACCTCCATCAATTGCGGCCTCGCCGTGCTCCTTTTTTTCCACCCCTGGATGATCGATCGCGAATGTCACGTCGACCACGATCGCCATTTGCGGCCCGATACACGTTGCACACACTCCCGCGCCTCCGCCTCTGTACCCAATCTCCTCCTGGGTGGTTGCGACGGCGACGACCCTTGCCGAACCGGGCCTTTCAGCATATCTGCGAAGCGCCTCGAGAACGACGAATGCTCCGATCCTGTCGTCGATCGAGCGCGAAACCAGGCGGCCGTTTGGAAATTCCATCGTGCGGGAGTCAATGACCCCGGCGTCGCCAACGGAGATCCACTCTTCCGCCTCCTTCTTCGTTTTGAAGCCGAAGTCCACCCAGAGGTCCACGAATTTCCCGGCTTTCTCGCGTTCTTCGGGCTTGATCAGGTGAATCGGCTTCTTGCCGACGACTCCGAACACATCGCCTTTGCGACCAACAAAGCGAAGTCGCTGGCCAATGAGAACCTGCGGATCCCAGCCGCCGATCGGCTGCAGATAACCGTATCCCTGGTCGTCGATGTAACTCACGATGACGCCGATTTCGTCAATGTGGCCAGCGAGCATGATCGTCGGCGCGCCGCTGCTGTTCACTTCCGCGAGGCTGTTGCCCGCTACATCGCCGCTCACCTTCGCGAATTTGCCGGCTTGGTCACGCCAGACCTTGGCGGGCGCCGACTCGAATCCGGAGGGGCCGGGAGTGTCGAGTAGCTTCTTGAGGAAGCTTAGAGATTCAGAGGATATCATTAGCTGAGTGTCGTTCAGGGAATTATTGTAGCCTCGTGCCCGTGCCAGAGGCACGCGAGGTGAATGTAAAACAGCATCGCAGTGATACCGAAGGCCCGAATATAGCACTCAGTCTGCCACGATCTCGTACTCTTCTCGAATCCCTAACTCCAATGAGCGCTAAAGCCAACGCCGCGCTGTTTTGTTCCTTGGTTTGGTCACTCGCTGCATCTGCGCCACTCGACGCTCAATCACCACAGACGTCGGCGACGCTCACCGATATCCGCTATGAGGTGACGTTCACGCGCGCAAACGCGGAGCAGCGCGAGGTTTCGTCGGCAATGACGTTCACGGTCGGTGGAAATGCTCCCGTCATTCTGTCTCTGCCCGCGTGGACGCCGGGTGCGTACGAGATCGACAACTTCGCGCGCAACGTCTCGAACTTCAGCGCGGAGGAGACAGGGACGTCGCTCAAATGGGATAAGGTCGATCCCGACACCTGGCGAGTTCAGCCGCGTGGAGCGGGAGAGATCACGGTGCGCTTCGATTATCAGGCGGACAGCCTCGACAATGCGAACACGTGGGCGCGTCCGGATTTCCTCCTGTTCAATGGCACCAACCTTTTTCTGTACCCGGAGGGCCGAGGATTCGATTTCCCCGCCAGAGTCAGCGTGAATACCGAGGCGGGTTGGAAAATCGTGACTGGTATGACGCCATCGGGTCCGCGCAGCTTCTCCGCATCCAACTATCACGATCTCGTAGACATGCCGTTCTTCGTTGGTCGGTTCGATGTCGACAGCACTCAGATCGCCGGTCACTGGGTGCGCTTCGCGACGTATCCATCAGGCAGTGTCACCGGTGGCCCTCGCATCGCGGTTTGGGAAACGCTCAAGCGCGTCATTCCCGTCGAGGGTCGCGTCTTCGGCGAAATTCCCTGGACGACGTACAGCGTCATGCAGATCGCCGATCCCTCCTACGGAGGAGGCTCGGGGCTCGAGCATCAGAACTCGCACGTCGACATCTACGGGCCCTCACTCCTCGGCACACCGGTGATAATGTCGATCTACGCGCACGAGATCTTTCACTCCTGGAACGTGAAGCGTCTGCGGCCCGCGAATCTGTACCCGTATCGCTACGACCAACCACAGCCGACGACGCTGCTCTGGGTGAGCGAGGGAATAACGGACTACTACGCGGACCTCGCCGAAGTCCGCGGCGGGGTGATCAATCCCGCCGGCTTCTACTCGGCCACCGGAGAGAAGATCTCAGATGTTGCGGCGTCGCCTCCAACATCGCTCGAGGATGCGTCGCTGTCGACGTGGATCCACCCGCGCGACGGAACGGGGTACATCTACTATCCAAAGGGATCACTTGCTGGATTCCTGCTCGATATCATGATCCGCGATGCGTCGAACAATAGTCGTTCGCTGGATGATGTAATGCGGGATCTTTACACGACAGATTACAAGAACGATCGCGGTTTCACTACAGACGAATGGTGGTCGGCCGTGAGTCGCGCGGCGAATGGAAAGTCGTTTGCTGACTTCTATGCGCGTTACGTCGATGGTCGCGAACCGTTTCCGTACGACGCGGTTCTGCCGCTCGCGGGTCTGCGACTCGCGCGTGACACCATCAATGAGCCGCGCGTGGGAATCGGAACGATTCAGGACAGCTCCGGCGTCCACGTCACCCAGATCGTACCGGGGAGCTCGGCCGAGGCCGCGGGGGTGAGAGTCGGAGACGTTTTGCTCGCGGTGGGTGGAATCGCCGCCGCAGACCCGACGTGGGCAGAGCAGTTCCGCGCGAAGTATTCGCGCGCGCCGCAAGGATCTCCTCTACCAATCCTCGTGAGCAGGGAGGGGAAGGAGCTGACGTTGACGGCGCGACTCAACTTCGTGCCGCGCATCGAGTCGCATCTTGCTGAAGATCCGCGTGCCTCGTCGAAGGCAAAACGCGTTCGAGATGGAATACTGCGAGGAGTAACTACGCAATAGAATCGCGACCCGGGCGGCCACTCTGACCGAGATTTCTGGCCGGTACAGAGAGCTTCTTCGCTACTGATATAGCTCTAGACTTCGACTGGCCATTATGGCCAGTCGAACCGCAAAATCATTTGAGAAGCGTTTTAGCTATCGTCTGCAGTTGCATGTTCGACGTGCCCTCGTAGATCGTCCCGATCTTGGCGTCGCGGTAGAATTTCTCCACTGGGTAATCCTTCGTGTAGCCGTAGCCCCCGAAGAGCTCGACGCAGAGCGATGTCACCCTCTCGCATACCTGCGATGAGAACAGCTTTGCCATTGCTCCCTCGCGCGCGATGTCCTTGCCCGCATCCTTTAGACGTGCCGCGTTATAGACCATGAGGCGCGCGGCTTCGAGATCCGTCGCCGCCTGTGCGATCTGGAACTGGATGGCCTGGAATTCGGCCAGTGGTTTTCCGAACTGTTTCCGCTCATTCAGATACTTGATCGTAGCGTTGAGCGCGCCCTGCGCGACACCGATCATCTGCGCCCCGATCCCGACGCGGCCGCCATTCAACGTCGTAATCGCAATCTTGTAGCCCTGACCTACGGGGCCGAGCACGTTCTCTTCGGGTACCTCACAATCATCGAGAAGAAGCTCGGTCGTGCTCGAAGCGCGGATTCCCAGTTTGTCTTCCTTCTTTCCTACGGAAAATCCTTTGAAGTCGCGCTCGATGATAAAGGCTGTAATGCCGCGATAACCTGCTGATGGATCCGCGTTCGCGAACACCACGAACACCTTCGCCTCGGCGCCATTGGTGATCCAGAGCTTCTGCCCGTTCAGCACCCAGCGGTCGCCACGCTTCTCGGCGCGCGTCGCGAGACCAAAAGCGTCGGAGCCTGACCCGGATTCCGAGAGCGCGTATGCGCCAACGGATTCGGACGTCAGCATTGGCAGGTACTTGGATTTCTGCTCCTCGCTTCCGTATCGCAGAACCGGATAGTTCACGAGCGTGTTCTGGACGTCGCACACAATTGCCGACGCTGCATCGATCTTGCTGATCTCTTCGACCGCTAGCGTCACCATGAAGAGTGATCCGCCGGCCCCGCCGAACTCTTCGGGGACTTCGATCCCCATTAATCCGAGCTCGAAGTATTTCGGAAGAAGCGCGGGATCGATCCTGCCAGCCTTCTCCATCTCGGCCACGCGGGGGCGAACTTCTTCATTGGCAAATCCCGCGACTGCATCGCGGAACATGATCTCTTCTTCAGACAGAAGAGTCAGCGCCGATGGGGAACCGGTGGTCTCAGTTTGCATTGGCGGAAGTCTGTTCGACGAAAGGTGAAGACATGGCGCTCAGCACTGCTGCGCGGCGCTTACCACGGGTCGCGCGAAAACGAAACAACATCGCTGCAGCGGCAAGCTCGGCGAGTCCGAAAATGTATCCAACTGTGTCTTCGTACCTGGAGCCGCGCACTCGCCCGAGGATCAAGCCATTTGAGCCGACCACGACGCCAAGCAGAGCATTGATGAGAAAGAGTCGCACGCTCTCGCGCGTGTCATGGACCTCGACCGGGTTCAGCGCGAGCTCTTCCCGCTTCGTATAGGCGTGATGGTAAAGCGCAGCGAAAACGGCGAACATTGCGGCGAAGCCAAGGCCATACACGCCGAACAGAGCCGGCCAGTCCGCAGCCTGGATAGCTGGCACACTTCTGCCATCCGAAAGGACGACCAGCTTGCCGAGCCCGAGCGCACGATTCACGAGCGCGTTCGCAAGAAACTTCAGCGGGAAAACAAAAAAGAGCACGAACAACAGAAGAGCGCCGTTGAGAATCACTACGCGCGTGTCCTCGAGGCTATACCGCCTGAAGAAAATGAACTGGCGATGCCAGAGGGAATAGAGAATCGCAAACGTGAGAGCGAAGGCGATGAAGCCGCGCATCGTCTCCAGAAGCTCTCCGGAGGTTCGAGGGACCTCTAACGAGACGATGAGCAACGTAATGGCGAACCCGAACACGGTGTCGCTGAGTCCCTCGAGACGCGAGACTTCGCGACTCCGCCACTGAAATTCATGAGCGGTGGGCGATGATCTGGAGATCAATCGTTGGCGGAGAATTTCTTCAGCTCCGCGCGGTGCCTGGCGCTTCGGTTGTCGGCGTAGCGGACGTCTTGGCGCGACACGCGTCGCCGCAGAGAGTCTCCGAGCAGTTGGGATCCCAGCACTGCGCGGCTTCCGAGCCCGCTGGGTCGAATACCGGCTGGATCTGCGCGCGATCGAGCACGACTTCGGCAAGCTTCTCGTGCACGCCAAAGGCAGGCGTCACCCTGAATGACACGTGCGGGTAATTGCGTGCCGCTTCCCCGACCATGCGCGGAATGTCTGCAGTGCTATGCCGACCCGGAGAAAGCATGTAGGGGAACACGGTAACATCGGTCGCGCCCGCTTCGACGCAACTCGCAAAGCCTTCGCGGATCTCCGGATGCGCGAGCTCCATGTGTGCATGCCGCACGACAACTTCCGCCCCAGCCATCGTCTGGATGAGATTCGCCATGCAGATAAGCATGTCGTTCGCTTCGCGCTTCTGCGAGCCGTGATCGACTATGAGGATTCCCTTCATCTTCTGCAAAATGGCGCGGCAGTCGCGTCCGGACTAGTGCGCGGCTTCGTCGAGCGCCGTCCCCCGGTGCCATGTAGGACGCGCCAATCCGCCCTCATCTTCGTAGAAACGAACTTTGTCCGGAGCGTACATCTTCGTGAGCAGAATGATCTGCCCGGTGTGCATCGAGAAATGCTCGACGACGTGATAGATCGCGCCAAGCACTGTCGTATCCCGAGCCTGAATCACTAGTGGACGCTCGAGGTCGGAGTCCTTCAGGCGCGCAAGCACCGCATCGGCTTTTGCAAGCGCGCCCTCGAGTCGGTCAAGCAGCTTCCCCGCGTCCGGGCCGTCGCGCCTCGCGAACTCCTCTGCTCTGTTCCGGCTGATCGTTTGTCCTCCAACACCGCCCAGAATCCATTCAGTCACGTTGCCAGCCACATGCGCGAGTAAGTTCCCAACGCTATTGGAGCTGGCGTTGGGCCGGGCCCAGGCTGCGGACGGCGGGAGAACATCTACACAGCGCCGGATCTTGATCGGGTACTCTTTCACCAGCCAATAGCGCGACCGCGAAAGAAAAATCTCGGAAGCCGCCATCACGCGCTCTTTGCTTCTACCGCGGCCAGGGTGTCGCGAAATACTTCGAGGGCGAGCTCCACTTTTCCGAACGGTGCCGACACCTGTACGCCCTGCACATACGGTCTCACCCGCTCGAGCATCTCTCTCGCGATCGCTATTCCCTCGGCCACCCCGTGCTCCTTTGATTTCGCGCTGGCGACTCGCATACGCTCGATGATCTTCGGAGGCACTACTACCCCCGGCACTTCGTTCGCCAGGAACTCAGCGTTGCGGAGCGAGACGAGCGGCCAGATGCCAGCAACGATGGGGATTCTGGTATGCTCAATGGTACCGAGGAATTTCTCGAGCTGTTGCACATCGAAGACTGGTTGGGTAATGGCGTACTCCGCGCCCGCTTCCACTTTCCACTCGAACCGCTTCAGCTCATGCGCGGGGTCCAGCGCTGCAGGGTTCACTCCCACGCCGATCACGAATTTTGTGGGCGCGCCGATCGCATTCCCGCCAGGATCGAGTCCACGATTGAGCTGGCTGACGAGATTGGTGAGACCGATCGCGTCGATGTCGAACACCGCGGTCGCGTTCGGGTACGGCCCCATCTTTGGCGGATCACCGGTGATGAGCAGGATATTGCGCAGCCCCACGGCGGCCGCGCCGAGCAGGTCGCTCAACATCCCTAGGAGATTGCGATCGCGACAGCAGTAGTGCGTTACTGTCTCGATGCCGACTTGCTGCTCGATGAGCACACTGGTAAGGAGCGCGCCCATTCGGCTCTGCGCGCGAGGGCCGTCCGGCACGTTCACGGCGTCGACTCCTGCTTCGCGGAGTGCCGCGGTGTCGCGAAGCATCTTCGATGCATCGACGCCGCGCGGCGGCACGATCTCGACGGAAGTGACGAACTCTCCGCGGGCGATCTTGGCACCCCATTTTGAGCGCTCGGCCAGCGCGATCGGTTGAACGCCCGGATCTTCGGGCGGAAGGTCAGCCTGTGCCTGTCGCCTTTCTCTCGCCGGAACGCGCGGCTGTCGAGGTGAGAGTGGCCTGACACCTTCGACCATCGCGGCGATGTGCTCTGGCGTAGTCCCACAGCAACCGCCGACGATTTTGGCGCCAGCCTGGACGAGGTGGTGCGCGTACGTCGCCATGTACTCGGGGCTCGCCATGTACATGCTGCGTCCGCTCACATCGCGCGGCATACCGGCGTTGGGCTGCGCGCTCAACTTGCGTCTCGTGACAGGCACCATCTTCTCGATCGCATCGAGAATGATCTGTGGGCCGACGGAGCAGTTGAGCCCGATGATGTCCGCGCCAAAAGCGTCGAGCGCCTGGGCGATATCTTCGACCGCTACGCCGTAAGGCGTGTGACAATCGGAGCTGACCGTCATCTGCGCAATGACAGGGATCGTCGGATTCACATCGTGGGCAGCGAGAACCGCCTGCTCGATTTCGTGCAAATCGGCGAAAGTCTCGAGGATGAACAGGTCGCAGCCCCCATCGGCGAGCGACTGGAGCTGCTCGCGAAATAATGTCCGTGCTTCATCCAGGCTCGTCGGGCCAAACGGTTCAACGCGGACACCAAGCGGGCCGACAGCGCCCGCAACCAAGACATCGTCGTCCGCGACTGCGCAAGCAATCTTTGCCGCCGCGCGGTTGATGGCCGCGACCTGACCCTCGAGCCCGTACTGCGCGAGCTTGATTCGGTTCGCGCCAAACGTATTCGTCTCGAGAACTTCAGCGCCCGCTTTTTTGTAGGCTTTGTGAACGTCGCGAATCAGGTCTGGCGCCCGAAGATTGAGCTCGTCGTAGCACTGATTGATGAACACGCCCTTGTTGTAGAGCATAGTTCCCATCGCCCCGTCGAATACGATGACTTGCTGGGGATCGAGAAGTCGGGCGATCAGTGGATTCTCAGGCAACGGCTGCCTCGGTCTCTGCCGCGGCGGCGGACGCTGCTCCGCGCACCGCGTAGTACTTCGCTTCTGGATGATGAATTATCACCGCCGCGGCAGAGACCGAGGC
>CADDZN010000099.1 GCA_902812375.1 bacterium
ATCATCATCTGCCCCACGTGAAACGCATCGACGCGGTCGAGGTGAATCGTCATGTTGGGCCGCCCCCGTCGAGCCAGGGCCCCAGCCGTTGCGCGCTGTTCAATATCGATCAGCTCGCCGAGCGAGTGCCCAGTCAGGTAGCCGAGCTCCTTCACGTCGCTGAAGCCCTTGGGAATTTTTACATCGGTCGCGCGCTCGGCTATCGCGACGAACGTCACGGTTTTGTCAGCCGGCCCTTCCATGAAGAGCTGCACCTGGGCGTGCTGATCGGTTGCGCCGAGCGCCGCGAGAGGTGTCGAGCCAACTGACCTGCCACCTGGCCGAATTTTCCCCAGGCTCTCGGCCCATAACTGCACGAACCACGCAGCGAAATCGCGCAACGGATCCGAGTACGGCATGAACACCGCGATGCTCTTCGAGAGCTTGGTATCCGCCAGCCACTGCAGCACCGCGTACACTCCCGCCGGGTTGCTCTCGAGATCGTTGCTCTCGCATCGGCCCGCCATCTCGCCTGCGCCAGCGAGCAACGACTTGACGTCGATACCAATGAGCGCGGCGGGAAGCGTCCCGACCGGCGTGAGAACGCTGTATCGGCCGCCGATGTTTGGCGGAATGTCGAGCGCCCGAACGTTCAATCGCGCCGCAAGCGGTCGGAGCGCACCCTGCTTTGGATCGGTGACGAACACCATGTGTTCCGCCACGTCGAGCTTCGCGTTCACGAGCTTGCCGTGGACGATCAGGAACTGCGACATGGTCTCCGCGGTTCCCCCAGACTTCGAGGTGACGATGAACAGCGTCCGCTCGAATCGCAGGCGGCCGAGCAGTGAGGCGATGGTCTCGGGATCGACGTTGTCCAATACGTGCAGTCGGGGATAACCGTGCCGTGCTTCAGCGTCGAGCATGTTCCAGCCGCTTGGCCGGAGCGCCGTTCGCAGCGCAATTGGTCCGAGCGCGGATCCGCCAATGCCGAGAATTACGATATCATCGTATTTGCCACGCGCTTCGGACGCAAAATTGATCGCCTGATTCAACAGTTGGCTGTCGCGCGGAAGATCCACGAATCCAACTGTACCGTCTGTGCGAAGCGCCTCAAACTTCTTTTGGGCGTCGGCAAATGTCTTACCGGCTTCGCCCCAGGTTTTCTGATCGATCCCGCCCGGCGAGATCAACATGTTGGAGTAGTCGAGGCGAAGTGTCATTTCAATCGATCTGTACGGTGAGTCCATCGAACGCAGGAGCAATGCCCGCGGGAAGATCAGCCTCGAGAGCGGCGTGACCCGTTCGGTGGGTGAGGTGAGTCAGGAAAGTGCGCCGCGCGCCAATTTCTTTTGCCGCGGCGATAGCTTCCGGAACACTCAAGTGAGTCGGATGCGGCGTCCTGAAGAGCGCATTCAGAACGAGCACACTCACTCCGCGAAACGCGCGAATCGCCTCGTCCGGCAGCTCCTTCGCATCCGTGATGTAACCCAGTCTGTCGATTCGATAGCCGTACACCGAAACCGGTCCGTGCGGTAGTGCGATCGCGGTTATTTCGGCGCCGCCGATCCTAAACGTTTGCCCGGGTTTTACAGGATGCGCTCGGCCCTTGGGTTTGCTCGTCCCTGGGAGTGCTTTGATGGAGTCGTCGAAGATGTAGTCGAACCGTTTGGAGAGACGTCGCATAGTCTCGGGCGGTCCATACATATCAATCGGCGAGTCGGTGCGATCGGAGAGCGCACGAGTGTCATCGATGCCGTGGACGTGGTCCGCATGATCGTGCGTGAACAGGATCGCGGCGACTTCGCTGACACCGGCCGCGATCAACTGCAGCCGCAGCTCGGGCGGAGTGTCGATCAGGATGTTGGTCCCGTCGTCGGTCTCTACGAGTGCGCCTACTCGCGTCCGCTTATCTCTCGGATCGGTAGACCTGCACACCTCGCAAGCACATCCAATCTGGGGGATACCGAAGCTCGTTCCCGTCCCCAGAAAGGTGAGTTTCAGACGGTCTCCACCTTGAGCAAATTGGTGGTGCCAGGCATGTCGAAGGGCACGCCCGCGGTAACGATAATTCGGTCGCCGTTCGACGCCAGCTCTCTGCTCACCACCGCTGACTTTGCGCGCCCCATCATCTGATCGTAGTCGGCGCAATGCGGAACAAGCTCGGGCACTACACCCCAGACGAGCGCGAGCTGACGAAAGGTGCGGCCCTCGTCCGTGAGAGTGAGAATCGGGACGGCTGGTCTCTTGGACGAGACGACCCGTGCGGAGAACCCACTCTTGGTGAACACGACGACGAGGGGAGCTCCGAGCATGTCCACGGCCGCTACCGTCGCGGCGGCGATCGCAACTTCGGTTGTAACGACGCCATCGCCCTGCTCTGCTCCGGCGAACGGCGTGACGGGCGGATGGGTTTCGATTTCCTTGATGATGCGCGTCATCGCTTCGACCGCGAGTCGCGGATACGCGCCTGCCGCGGTTTCCGCGGACAACATCACCGCGTCAGTGCCGTCCATGATCGCGTTGGCGACGTCGCTTGCCTCGGCCCGCGTGGGGCGCGGATGCTCGATCATAGATTCGAGCATCTGTGTCGCAGTGATGACCGGACGTCCGTATCTGTTCGCAAGTCTGATAATGCGCTTTTGAGCGCCGGGAACAGCCTCGAATGGCAGTTCGACGCCCAAGTCGCCACGCGCGACCATTACCGCGTCAGACGCACGAACGATGGCCTCGATGTTCAGCAGCGCGACATCCTTCTCGATTTTCGCGACGACGAGCAGCCATTTGGGAATCATCTTTCGCAACGACTCGATATCCTCAGCGCGTCTCACAAAGCTGAGCGCGAGGTAATCCACTTCCTGGTCGACGGCGAATCGTATGTCGGCGCTATCCTTCTCGGTGATCGACGGAGCGGACACCTGGATCCCAGGAAGATTGAGTCCCTTGTGACTCTTGAGATCGCCGCCGTTCAGCACCCGCGCCTTTACTCTGCCGTTCGCAACTTCGAGCACGACCAGCTCGATCAGGCCATCATCGATCAGGATTCGATCACCAACGCGCACATCATTCGCGAGCTGGTCGTAGGTCACCGGGATGTCTGCGCCGCGCTCGCGTCCCTCGGGTACGAGGACCACATCCTCGCCGACCGTCAGTACGACTGGCTGTGGAAGATCGCCCACTCTGATGCGCGGGCCCTGCAGGTCGCCGAGTATCGCGATGGGTTTCTGCGCCTCGAGCGCAAGCTCTCGCACCGTAGCGATCGTGGCCGCGTGCTGCTCGTGCGTCCCATGCGAGAAGTTCACGCGCGCGACGTTCATACCCGCTTCGATCAACCCGCGAATCGCCTCAGCGTTCGCGGTGGAGGGCCCAAGGGTGCAGACGATCTTGGTGCGCGGGGTGTAGATACCGGTCACTTCCCGCCGGGTGCGAGTGAGCCGAGTTTGGTCTCGATGCCCGCGAGGAGCTCGTCGAACGATTTCTGGAAGCTCGCGATTCCATCGTTGAGGAGCTTCGCTGTGACTTCGTCGATCGAGATTCCAGCCGCCTCGATTTCCCTGAGGAGACCTTCAGCGGCGGGGACCCTCTTGTCGACAGTCCGCTCGACCACTCCATGATCGCGGAATGCATCGATTGTCGCGGGCGGCATAGTGTTGACGGTATCCGGCCCGATCAATTCCTCGACGTACATGACATCCCGGTACTCGGGATTCTTGGTGCTCGTGCTCGCCCATAATGGACGCTGCACTCGCGCTCCGTGCTTGACGAGCGATTCCCAGCGAGGTCCCGAGAATTTTTCCCTGAAGAGCTTGTACGCGAGCTTCGCGTTAGCGATCGCCGCGCGTCCCTTGAGCATTTGGAGTCGCTCCTTCTCCGCGGGAGATGCCTTGGCGATCAGAGCGTCGAGCCGCTTGTCGATCTCGGTATCAACGCGGCTCACGAAGAAGCTCGCGACCGATGCAATGCCATCGATAGGCTGTCGGGCCTTGATGCGGTCCTCGAGCCCGGCGAGGTAAGCCTCGATGACTCGGGCGTGGGCCGCGATCGCGAACAGCAGCGTGATATTGACGTTTACTCCGGCCGCCGTAAGTCGCCGCACTGCCAACGCCCCTTCCTGGGTGCCTGGAACCTTGACCATGACGTTAGGGCGGTCGACCGTCTTCCACAGGCGGCACGCTTCCTCGAAGATCGCGTCCGCGCTGTGAGAGACGCCCGGTGATACCTCGATCGACACATAGCCGTCGGAGCCGCGAGTGGAACTGAACACCCCCGCGAACAGGTCGCACGCGTCGCGCACGTCGGTCGTCTCGACGAGCTCGAAGAGCTGCATCGGATTGAGACCCTGTTCCGCGCCGGCGAGCTGGTCGTCGTAGGCGTCGCTGGAAGAAAGCGCCTTTTGAAAAATCGTTGGGTTCGACGTCATCCCGGTAAGGGCATCGTCGCGAATGCGACGCTCGAGCTCTCCATTCCGCAGCATTCGCCTGTCAATGCTGTCGAGCCAGATGGATTGACCGGCGTCGTGAAGCTGTTGAAGTCTGTTCATTGGCATTGAAATCCCCCCCTCTCAATTCTAACTATCCGGGCGGCGCGGCGCTTCTCCCCGCAGCGCGGCGAAAGAATTGCTCAAAATGTCTCCGTGCAGCAACGGCGAATCTTTCTGTTATCACCAGCGAGTTGCAGCGGCAAGCGTGCTGGGTTGTTGTTCAATGACCGGGCCGAATTCGCCATCGCCCGGCGGATCCGCAGCCAGGATGGCGCCCCACTTGGGGAGGTGTTCAGCTTTCTGAGCGGACTTTATTTCCGCGGCAAGCTGAACTACGCGCGTGCCTTCGAGAATCCGCCGCCGAGACGGGCGTCGGGAGTCCATATTATTACTCCTACCGATGGGCTCTGCTCGCCCGGCCTCATGGTCACGCTCAAGGACATCGAGCGGTTTGGCGCGGTGCCGATCGAGGCTGATGAATCGCGGTATCGCTTGCCGCTGGAGCACGACGCGCTGCGCCTGGCCGACAAGATTGGCCCGATGTGCGAGGTGGTCTTACTCGGAAGTGTTGCAACGGGAAAATATGTCGACGTGCTTCTACCAGTATTTGGAAAGCGGCTGGTCTTTCCGAAGGAGTTCGTCGGTCACGGAGATATGGCCCGGGGCGGGTTGCTGCTCCAGCGCGCGGCAAGTGGGAGAGAGCTTACTTACATCCCTGTATCGGACCCCTCACGACTGGGAAAAAACGCCTCGAAAAAGGCGCGTTCAGCAGCCGAGGCGCGCCATGCTGAGTTGAGCGGGTAATTCGATTCCGGATCGCCCTCGAGCGAGGTCGATCAGAACTCGCGCTTCCGCATCTCCTTGAAGAAGCGCTCGTGCTCCTGGCGTTCCTTGAGGGTCGCTTCATCGGTCGGCAGATCGGTCAGATTCTTGTCGTACTTCTTCCCGAATCCCTTTCGACCGGTCGACTTCGCAGCCTTGGCCGCGTTCTTTCTCGCGAGCGCCGCAATCTTCTTATCGTCCATACCTCTCCCGGCATGTGATGGTGAACGTGCGCTTAAAAACGTGCGCTTAAATATGACACGCGAGCCCGGTGTTTGTTACAAAAAACCAAGCGGTTTCTGTTTGAGTAGCTTTTTGAAATGCAGCTCGTGACAAACTTTCCAAACGCAGTCTCGGTCCTTTCGGCGATGATCACCCCCGCGGTGTTGATTTCCGCATGCGGGTCACTGATTATCGCGACCTCGGATCGGCTGACGAAGGCAGTAGTGAGAACGCGCGAGATTTCCGGCGCTCTGATGCCCAGGGCAGAAGAGCAGCGTGAAGAAGCGCGTGAAGAGGAACGAAGGATGCTTTTCGTGCAGCTCGACTATGTGACGACACGATCGCGTCTGCTCCAGCGGGCGTTGTCGCGCCTTTACGCGGCGCTCGCATTTTTCGTCGGGACGAGCGTAGCAATCGGCCTCGTTGCGATAACGAGCTCCGACTTTACGTTCATCCCCGTCGCGCTTGGGCTGTGCGGGGCCGGGTTGCTGTTGTACGCGGCATTTCTTCTCATCAAGGAATCACGCTTCGCTCTCGCCGCGGTCAATGACGAGATGGATTTCATCTGGAAGCTGGGCCGGACTTACGGGCCGGAAGATCTCGTCGCGAAGGGAATCAAGCGCACCACCTGGCTCGGCAGGGTGCGCTAGCCGGATCATGACCGCGAACGACAAGTGCCGTCTTGTTTTTCGCTCCCTTTAGGTTGCTTCAGGTTGCCGCCCAGTCACCCGCACTCGGAAAAGCCACAGACGTGGCACTTTGCGCATCCTTCCGCGAACTCCAGCGACGACCCGCAGTCCGGGCAGGTCCCGATGAACGATTCACTGCGATTGAGCGCATCGAATCCAAACTGAGTCTGCGCCGCGTCACCAGCGTTGGCGACCGGAGTGGGCTTCGCCTGAATGATTTCTGCAGGCGAGGACGCGGACGGAGAAGCGCCAAGCAGGTCCTGCTGAACGCCTTGCTTCTCACGCATCCACTTCTCGAGCGCAATGCCGATTGCGTCGGGAACCGATAGCACCTTGTTGGGTCCCAGACCAATCGCCTTGTCCGACGCGATTCCGCGCAACTGACGGTGCACCTCGCGGATCGGAATCCCCGACCTGAGCGCGAGCGAGATCAAACGGCCCATCGCCTCGGCGTCGGCCATCGCGGCCCCGCCTGCCTTGCCAAGATTGATAAAGACCTCGAATGGCTGGCCACGATCATCTTCGGTGATGTTCAGGAACATTGTGCCGAGTGGGGTCTCGATGCGCGTAGTGATTCCGCGCAGAGTGTCAGGGCGCGCCCTCTTGGCGCGGCGCTGAAGATTCTCGGCCTCCACATCGAATAGCGCTTGCCTGAGCCGCGCGACTTCCGCCTCGAGCTCCGCGATAGTTCCGTGCAGCTCACCACGCTCGGCGCGCGCGTCGACTTTGCCAGAGCGTTCCGCCTTCGCCTGTTCGGTTGCGCCGGTCGAGAGAACCTGATTGTCGCGTGATCCATCGCGGTAAACCGTGACACCCTTGCACTTCAGTTCGTAGGCAAGCTCGTAGATCGCTCTGACGTCCTCGGGCGTTGCAGCGTGCGGGAAGTTGGTCGTCTTCGAGATCGCTGAGTCGCAGTTCTCCTGGAAGGCCGCCTGCATCCTCACGTGCCACTCCGGCGTGATGTCGTGAGCCGTGACGAAAACGCGCTGCCACTGCTTCGGAACTTCGTCGAAGTGGATGTGGCCTTCCTTCGCGATCTTTTCCATCAGCTCTTCGGAGTACCAACCTTCGTTCTTCGCTATCGCGACGAAATCCTCGTTCACATCAGGCATCAACACTCCAGCCTGGTTGCGCATGAAGGCAACGGCAAAGAGTGGCTCGATCCCTGAAGAGCAACCGGCAATGATCGAGATGGTCCCGGTGGGTGCAATCGTGTTGACGTTGCAGTTGCGAAGGAGCTGCATTGGGCGGACGCGGTTGCCCTTCGAGTCACGAGCGCAGGTCTCGTCCGGACCCCAGATGGAGCGCGCCCACTCGGGAAACGGCCCGCGCTCATTCGCCAGGCGCTCGCTCTCACGCTTCGACTCGACGTCGATGAACTTCTGGAGTTGGCGGCCGAACTCGACGCCTTCGACGCTGTTGTAGGCGATTCCCAGACGAACGAGCGCATCAGCGAAGCCCATCACCCCGAAACCGATGCGTCGAATTCTCTTCGAGAGAGCATCGATCTCCGGAAGCGGGTACTTGTTTACGTCGATGATGTTGTCGAGGAAGTGAACCGAGAGATGGATGTCACTCTTGAGCGCGTTCCAATCCATCTTTCCGTCCTTCACGTAGTACCCGACATTGATCGAGCCCAGGTTGCAGACGTCGTACGGCAGAAGGGGCTGCTCGCCGCAGGGATTCGTCGCCTCGTACTGACCCACATGCGGAACCGGATTGAATCGGTTTGCTTCGTCGATGAAAAAGCAACCAGGCTCGCCGGTGCGCCAGGCGCCCTCGATCATCTTGTCCCACACTGTTCTCGCGTCGAGCTGGGCCGCGACTTTCCCAGTCGAGGGATCGACGAGGTCGTAAGTCGTTCCAGCCTTCACAGCCGCCATGAACTTGTCGGTGACAGCGACGGAGACGTTAAAGTTGGTGATCTGGGTGAGATCTTCCTTGCAGGTGATGAAATCCATGATGTCAGGATGATCGACGCGCAGAATTCCCATGTTGGCGCCGCGGCGAGTACCACCCTGCTTCACTGCATCCGTCGATGCATCATAAAGCTTCATGAACGACACCGGCCCTGATGCAACACCGGTAGTCGAGCGAACCATCGAACCCTTACCACGCAGCTTGGAAAAGCTGAAGCCGGTCCCGCCACCCGACTGATGAATGAGCGCCATCGAGCGCAGCGTGTCGTAGATCCCATCTCGCCCATTCGATAGTGCATCCTCGACGGGAAGTACGAAGCAAGCAGAGAGCTGACCCAGTGGCCGGCCTGCGTTCATCAGCGTCGGAGAATTCGGCTCGAATCTCCGCTCGACCATCAGGCGATAGAAATCGGATGCTGTATCCGTAACCTCGGCATCTCTCGCACCATACCGGCGATCAGCCTCCGCCACCGTACCCGCTACACGCCAGAACATGTCTTCCGGCTGCTCGAGGGGCTTGCCCGACGCGTCTTTGATCAGGTATCGCTTCCCGATCACGGTCCGCGCATTGTCGTTGAGTCGGGCTTCGCCCCTCGGGGGTACGGCGGGTATCGGCATTAGTAACAACTCTCCGCTGGTTGAAATGGTTGTCAAGGATAGGACGACGAACTCAAAAACGCGTGCTGGCGCATCGGACCGCTCAATGGCGGGCAGGCATACTAAGTCGATTCGTGAGTCCGCGCCAGCCTTGCCTTATCTACAACTGTACCAACGAGTTATGTAATCCACATCACGAATGAGCATTTGCTGCCTGCTTTCCACGCGGCGTCCGTTTTGACCTTGTTTTTTTTCTTCTCGCATACGGCGCGCCTGCGTCGCAAAGCGCCCGCGAGTAATCGCTGCGGATGTAAGTACCCCACGGCGTTGGAGTTAGATCGCGCAGCTCTTGCTGCTCTTCAGCTTCGGAGCGGGGACGCTGGCAGGGCTTTTCCAGGCTTCGCTTCTTTTAGGGAGATGGCGTCTTGCCTGGAACCACGACTCCCGCAGGCTACGGAAGAACCGCGCTCGTGGGACGAGTTGAAAAAAAAAATTCTGGTGCTAGAACGATGCCCCGAAGGTTCCGTATAACTCCGCAACTGGCGCCCCAACCTCTCTCCGATTGGCTAGCGGGAAAGCAGCGCCGAACCTAAGCCGCGCGGGGAGATCGAGCTGGATGCCCGTGTCGATGTTCAACTCCGCGCCGACTGAGGTCATCACCGGGTTTGCGAACTCGGAAATTCCACACACGCCGCTCCCCGAATTCACTGCGCTCGCCGGACAAAACGCGCGGCCTGTCTCGCCAAAGAGCGAGACCGAGCTCCTGTCGAAAAAAACCGGAATGAACCGGAAGCCACGCGATGGGTTGGTAAGCGGGGCCCGGTATTCTATTGCCACCGAGTACGCACGAATCCCGCGTTCGGCGCTCGTCGGATAACCACGGAC
>CADDZN010000100.1 GCA_902812375.1 bacterium
GCGCTCGGTCGAATGCTTCGCGGCTGGCAAGCGCGACGGGCCGCTCTTATGTCCGCGTTGACCTTTTCAAGCGTGATCGCTCTTTACGTCGTGTTCCGGATGGCGTCGCTCAACCGGGGCCAGTTCCTGTGAGCGATTTTCCCATTGCCCTCCACGGCGAACGCATCACCGCGGTGGTAGTTGGCGGAGGTAGCGTTGGAGCTCGGAAAGCGCTCGCGCTCGCCTCGGCCGGAGCGCAGGTACGCGTCGTGTCTCCCGAAATCACCGCGGAGTTGAACGAGGCCGAGCGTGAGGGACGACTGATTGTGGAGCGTCGAGAATACTCGGCGGAAAGTCTCGCCGACGCGACAGTCGTAATTGCCGCGACCAACTCGCGGGAGACCAACGCGCGCGTTGCTGTCGATGCGCATTCCCTTGGGAAGCTCGTGAACATCTCGGATTTCCCTGATGAAGGAAACTTTCACACGATGGCGCTTCACCGCTCCGGCGATGTGACGATCGCGGTCTCTGCGGGAGGTGTCCCCGCCGCGGCTGCTCGCATTCGCGATGCCATCGCCGAACGTTTTGACGGGCGTTACGAGCGGGCGGTCTCGGCCCTCCGAGGATTGAGATCGCGTTTGATCGAGCGCGGAGATGAGCGCTGGCGAGACGCGGCGCCCAAATTACTCGCCGACGATTTCTGCGCTTCCGTCGAGGACGGGTCATTCGCAGAGCGGGTGGAATCGTGGCAGTGATGGTTGCGGGTGTGAGCCACGGGACCGCTCCAATCGAGGTGCGCGAGAAGCTCGCGTTCCGTCCGCAGGAAAGTGTTCGAGAGCTCGCCCGCCTGCGGAAGCGGGGCGTCATCCGGGAAGGCGTGATTCTCTCGACCTGCAACCGCACGGAGCTATACGCGGTAGGGCAGGGTGGAGATCCGCTCTCGCGCGTCACCGAGCTGTTGTCGGAGCGACTCGGTGAGGACGCCAGTCAGTTCATGTACGTTCACCGCGACCGCGACGTAGCGTCACATCTTTTCAGCGTGGGCGCTGGCCTCGATTCGATGATTCTTGGTGAGGCGCAGATACAGGGACAGGTGAAGGACGCCTGGGAGCGCTGCCGGATGGAATCCGGGCCGATCCTGAACAGGATGTTTCAGACGGCACTGCTCGCCGCCGCGCGTGCCCGCGAAGAAACCGGAATTGGTCGTGGCGCCGCGTCCGTGAGCTCGGCGGCGGTACAGCTCGCGAAAAAGATTTTCGGCGGCCTGAGCGGACGGCACGCGATGATCCTGGGAGCGGGCGATGTCGCGGAGATTGCGCTCGAATGTCTGCTCAACGAAGGAGTTAAAGTCGCCATCGTCGCCAACCGCACGCACGAGCGCGCGGAATCACTCGCTGAGCGTCACGGTGCAACAGCGATGCACTACGAGCAATGCTGGGATGCGCTCCGCGAAGTCGATGTCCTTTTGTGCTCGACGTCGTCACCAGTGCCGGTGGTGACGGTTGCGCGAATCAGCGAGGCCGTTCGCGCGCGCGGGGACCGTCCGCTCTGCATCCTGGATATCGCCTTACCACGCGACGTCGACGCAGATGTCGGTGAGCTCGACAACGTGTTCCTATACGATCTCGACGATCTGCGCGCAGCAGCCGCGGCGAACCTCGAGCGGCGCGAAGAAGATCTTCCGGCAGCGAGGCGAATCGTTGCTGAAGAGGCGCAGAAATATTGGGAGTGGGTTGCTGGACTCGCCGCGGTGCCCGTACTTCGGGAGTTCCGCGAGGAGATGGACAAAGTCCGAAACAGAGAGCTTGCACTCGCGCTCAAGCGACTTGGGCCCCTAACGGATCAACAGCGCGAAACCATTGAACACTTTTCCAGGTCGCTAATGAACAAATTCCTGCACGAGCCGAGCGTTCGACTGAAGGCAGCAGCCGCAAACGGGCGCGGTCTGGGCGTCGTGGACGCAGCGAAATATCTCTTCGCGCTAGGCGAACCACAGAACTCCCGACCTGACGCCGACGACCTGGAACCGAGGAAAGAAACCAATGCCTAAGGTTCTGGTTACAGGCGGGGCCGGCTTCATTGGGTCGCACGTTGCCGATGTTTTCCTCGAGAATGGCTGGGAAGTCACGATCGTCGATGATCTGAGCTCAGGCAAACCAGAGAACGTGCCGGCTGCTGCGGACTTCCAGCAGATCAGTGTCACATCCTCCGAGCTAGCGCGGCTCGTGACCCAGACCCGCTTCGATGTAGTCACACATCTGGCGGCGCAGATCGATGTGCGTAAGAGTGTCGCCGATCCGATAAATGATGCAACCATCAATATCCTCGGCACTCTCAACCTGATGGAAGCGCTCAGAGCCGCGCGAGCCACGACCCGAGTCGTATTCACCTCGACAGGTGGCGCACTTTATGGCGATTTCAACACGCCGCCGAATTACGAGACGTATCCCAAGGATCCGGAATCGCCTTACGCGATCTCGAAGCTGAGCGCCGAGTATTATCTCGCGTACTTCGGACGGGTTCACAACATGGATTCAGCGGCCGTGCGATTTGGGAACGTGTACGGACCCCGGCAGGACCCTCATGGCGAAGCCGGAGTGGTCGCAATTTTTTGTGGGCGAATCCTCGAGAGCAAACCACTTACAATCTTCGGCGACGGGTCACAAACCCGAGACTACGTGTATGTGGGCGATGTCGCTCGCGCGGTCTATCTTGCCGCGACCGAGGCCCTTCCGGAGCGAGGGCGTCTCGATGCACGTGCGTTCAACATCGGCACCGGAAAGGGTACGAGCGTCGTTGACCTGGCGAAGCTGCTGCAGCAGGCAGCCGGCGTGAAGGCGAGGATCGAGTTTGCGCCCCATCGTCCGGGCGAGCAGCAGGACTCCTTCGTGAACGCTGACAAGGCGAGAGATCTGCTGGGCTGGACGCCGAGTGTTACGCTCTCGCAGGGTCTGGCAAGGACGTTCGCGTGGTTTGAGCAACGGGTTGGCGGAGTGACGGTTTGATCGGAACGCTCTTCCTGCAGCTCGGGCAGGCGATTCCGAGATCACCGATGGAGCTCATTACCAGTTCCACTGGAGCGACAAAGATCGTTCTTGGAATTCTCGTGGTGCTCTCGCTTCTGAGCTGGGGGATTATTTTCGCGAAGTGGTACGAGCTGAGACGCGCGGCGAGAATCACCTACACCTTCGCGCACGAGTTTGCGGGCGCGCACAGCGTGGAGCGCGCCGCGCAAATGGCGCGAGTGAGCAACGGTCCGCCGGCGACGATCATGGAGCGAGCCATGCGCTTCATTCAGGAAACGACCCCGGCCCTAGCCGGCACCGCCGAGCGCGCAGCGAGATTTAGCGGCTCTCAGGTGGAGGCGCTCCGACTGGTGCTCGACTCGGAGACGACGTCGGAGCGCGACAGGCTCAGTCGCTGGGTTCCCTCGCTCGCGACGATCGGCTCCGTGAGCCCGCTCATCGGACTCTTGGGCACCGTCCTCGGCGTCATCGACGCCTTTTTGGGGATCGCGTCAAAGGGTTCGGGAAATATCGGCGCCGTTGCGCCGGGTGTGGCAGAGGCACTCATTGCAACCGCGGCCGCGTTGAGCGTGGCGATTCCCGCTGTGTTTGCGTACAACATTTTTGCGGCGCGTCTTAACCGGATCGAGGGTGAGCTCGAGACCTTTGGCTCGGAGCTCATCGCGCTCATGGTGCGCGAGGGAATGGTCTGATGTCGCGTCGCGGAAGAGCGCGAGGCAGCCTTGGCCTCAACGCTGAGATCAATGTCGTAAGCCTCATCGACGTGATGATGTTGCTGATGATCATCTTCATGATCACCGCACCGATGATGCAGGGCGGTGTCGACATCTCACTACCAAAAGCACAGGCTCGACCACTCGAGTCAAAGAGTGGACTCACTGTCAGCATCGACAGATCGGGCGCAATTTATGTCGATGAAGCGCGTCTCACGCTCCCGCAGTTCACGTCGAGCTTCAAGGCGCTAGCGAACCGCAGGGGAAGCGGTGGTGTCTATCTACGTGCCGATGACGGCGTTCCGTACGGCTCTGTCGTGAGAGTGCTGGCGATAATGCGCGCGAGCGGTGTCGGAGACATTGGCCTCGTCGCAGAGCCGCCAGAGGCGAAATAAAGCGATGGCGGCGCGAACGGCTGGCGCGCGACACATTGCGCCCTTCACGCTCTCGGCGATTCTGCACGCGGTGATCGCGACGCTCCTCTTCAACACTCTGAAGGAGCGGAAGCAGGTCGCGCTACCGCCGATGTACCGAGTCAATATCGTCGCCGCGCCTCCTGGGGAAAGAGCGATCGGTGAAGTGAAGAGCGGCCAAGCCAAAGCTACGCCGGCTGTTACGCAGCCGAGTGCCGCGCAGTCATCGGTCAAGGAGACACCGGTCGCGACGAGTCGCTCCAAGGCTGCGCCGGCATCACCGAAGACAGACATCGCGAAAAGCAGCAAGGCCGCTCAGAAAACCGCGAGCACTCCGACGACGAGTACATCACGGCCGGGTACCAGTGCGGCGGCGAAGGTGACTGATAAAGCAAAACCCGATGCACCCAGGGCGGGAGGCGGGCCTGTGGGCGGCAAAGGGACGGATGTGGCGACAGTTCGAAGTGACGGGATCGAGTTTCCGTTTCCCGGGTATCTCAACAACATCGTTCGACAGATCGCGCTCAACTTCAGGCCAAGGAATCCGAGCGCGCGTCTGAAAGCTGAAGTCAGGTTTCTCATCCATCGCGATGGCTCTGTATCCGATCTCACCTTCATCAGACGGTCCGGCAACTTTTCATTCGATCTCGAGGCGCAAGGCGCCGTCGAGGCGGCGTCGAGTGCCCGCGGGTTCGGACCTTTGCCGGAAGGCTTCAGCGACGACGTGTTGCCGGTCGTTTTCAGCTTTGATCCCGAGTTCATGAAATGAGAATCAACTCGCGCTGGATCCTGACGGCCATCTCCGCAATTACAATCGCCGCGCCTTCGGTTGCGCGCTCTCAGGACACGACCGCCGTGCCCGGCGTCCGACTCGGCCTCAATTACGCGCCAGGCACCAAGCCTGGCGTGATCGTGCTCCCGGTTCACGACGAATACGACGATGACTCGTTGCGCACCATCGTGCAGCGCGACCTGGACTACAGCGATCGCATGAACGTCATCGCGCTCGATGACCAGACCGCAAGAGGATTAGTGCCCCCTCCAGGAGGCAAGATCAACTTCGCCCTGGTCGCGAAATTCGGCGCCGATCTGCTCATCCGAATGACGCCCACTACGCAGGGGCTTCACGTCGCCGCGTATGATGTCTCGCGCGGACAGCTTCTCGAGTCGAATCATTTTCTCTTCGACAGAAGGGACAGGGATTGGAGATTCGCGCTGCACGGGGTGTCCGACGAAATCGAGAACTGGGTTTTCGGCAAGCGCGGTATCGCGCAAACGCGGATCGCTTACGTGAACAACGGAACGCTCCACATCGTCGACAGCGATGGTGCGGAAACGAGACGCATCACGACTGGCCGAGGCGCGCTTTCGCCGGCGTGGTCGCCGAGCGGTGAATCGGTCGTGTACACGGTGCTTGGGAATTCAGGAACTCAGGTCGAGCAATTGGACGTTCGCACTGGACGCACTCGCCGCATCAGTCAGATTCGCGCCGGTCTCAACATCACGCCGGTGTATCAACCGGGCGGCAACGCGATTCTTTATGCGCAGGGCACTGGTAACGGCACTGATCTGGTGCTCGCCGATCTTGACTCTGGTCCGCCGCGGAAAATCACCGCGGGGCGGGGAACCGACAACACGTCCCCATCGTACAGCCCAGATGGCAGGCAGATCGCATTTATCTCGGGTAAATCGGGACAGCCCCAGGTTTATATTATGGATGCGGACGGCTCGAATGTTCAGCTACTCACTCCGTACAAAGCAGGAGTGCGCAGCTATCGCGCGAGCCCTGATTGGGCGCCTGACGGAAGGGCAGTCGCATACGAGCAACAGAATGGAAACTTTCAGATCTGGATGATCGATTTGCGCGATCGCATTCCGAAGCAGCTCACGAGCGAGGGCGAAAACGAAGATCCATCGTGGGCGCCAGACGGGCGTCACATCGTCTTCAGCTCAACTCGGTCGGGCGCAAAGGAGTTGTGGATTCTGGATACTGAGAGCGGCCGCGCGCGGCAGCTCACGCATACGGCGGGCGCGAGACTGGCGGCATGGTCGCCGATCCTCGCCAACCCCGAAGTTGGAACTTACTCGCAATGATGAAAGCAACTTCTCTCACACTTTCCGTGCTTGCCTTCGCGATGAGCGGCTGCTTTTTCGCGACGAAGCAGGACATCGATCGGCTGCAGGCGGACATCACCGGAACGCGCGTGAGCTCGAGCGCCGCCGATTCGGTTCAGCGCGCTCAGCTCATCGAAGTGATGCGCGAGCAGAGAAGCCTCAACGACTCGATCGCCGCGCTGAGCAGGAAGCTCGCGGTGATGCGGACGGCGTCCGAGAGCGAGCTGACCGCAATCAAGCAGGACATCTCGCAGCTTCAGGACCTGAGCGGCCAGAGCGAGCAGAGACTCCGCGACGTGCGCGCTGCGCTCGAGGAAAAGAATCGTCAGGCTGAGCAGGCTCCTCAGGCCGACACCTCTGGTGGCAGCGCTGCACCAACTGCGGATAATACGGGACCCGGTCCACTACAATTGCTGCAGGCGGGGCGCGATCAGCTCCTGAAAGGCGGCAACGCCTCGGCGCGCAGCGCATTCAACGAGCTGATCACGAAGTATCCAAAATCCGAATACGTTCCCGAGGCGATGTTCTATACGGCGCAAGCTTTCGCGGCGGAGCGAAATCTCGATGCGGCGGACGCCGAGTATGCGTCGCTGATTACGAAGTATCCGAATTCGCCGCGCATTCCGACCGCGATGTACAAACGCGCGCTCCGCCTTCAGGCGACAAAGAAAACGGCGGAGGCGAAGAAGATGTACCAGGATATCATCAAGCGCTTTCCACGCTCCGACGAGGCTGCGCTCGCCGACGAGCGCTTACAATCGATCCGGTAGTACCGAGGCAGTAGGATGAGCGAAGCTCCTGGCCACGAGATGCCCTTTCTCGATCATCTGGAGGAGCTGCGCAAGCGCCTCTTCTGGATTGCCGGCGCGATCCTTATCGGAATCGTGTTGGCCTTCGCGCTGCTCTCGCGGCTGGATATCATCCGCGTGCTCGAGCGGCCGATCTTGCCGCTCTTGCACGGCCAGAAGTTGATCTATACGCATCCCGGCACCTCCTTTCACATTCTGCTCAACGCGTCGCTCGTCCTCGGGCTGATCCTTGCTTCGCCGATAATCGTTGGGCAGATCTGGGGCTTTCTCGCGCCCGCGCTCTACGCGCACGAAAAGCGCGTTGTAGTCCCAGTGCTGGTTTCGATGGTTGCGCTCTTTCTCGCTGGTGTCGCGCTCAGCTACTTCGTCGTTCTCCCGCTGACGCTGCGGTTTTTGATGGGCATCGAGTCGACAGCGCTCACGCCCATGATTTCGGCCACCGAGTACTTCGATTTCGCGATCAGCATGTGCCTCGCATTTGGGCTCGTGTTCGAGGTGCCTATTGCGATACTTGCGCTCACGGCGCTCGGGATCGTGACTCCTCAGTTCCTTTCGAGATACAGACGGCACGCAATCGTCGTCTGCCTGGTTGCGGCCGCGTTCATTACGCCGGGAGCGGATCCGTACTCATTGTTTGCGCTCGCTGTACCCCTGTACATCCTCTACGAGCTGAGCGTGTTCGTAGCGATCTTCGCATACCGGAAGCGCCGTCTGCGCCAGGAACGGCTCGAAGCCGAGGATCGCGCAACCGCTGAGAGCGTGCGAGCGCCGGCATGATGAAGCGACTCTCGCTTTTCGTTTGCGCCGGCGCACTGCTCGTTCCCGCACCGAACGCAGCGGCGCAGAGTCGTGGCGTCCGGCCGCAGACGCCAGACACCGTGCGCGCGTTGCGCGATACTACACGTAAGGATTCCACCGTTGCCGACTCCACGCGTCCGAAGGAGCTGATCAAGTGGAATGAGCCGGACTCGGTGATGAAGGCTCTGATGTCTCGCGCGGGATATACAGCGACGCGCTACCAGGGAGATCAGGCGATCTTCGATGCGCGAACTGGCACTCTGCATCTCATCGGCAAGAAGGCCGGCGTAAACCGCGACCAGACTGTCGTTGTCGGTGACACGATCACCTACAACGATTCGACGCGCGTAGTGCTGGTGCTGGGAGACACGGTAATTCTCCGTGACCCCACGCAACAATCCGCCGACGTGATTGCGCGCGGGCGAATGGCGTACAACATCGAGGCTCACCGCGGCTCGGTGACGAACATCAGCACTTCCATCGCCCAGACGGGCGAGAACTGGTTCATTGGCGGAGTGAACGCAAACTTCGTCAGCGACACTACAGCCGCTCGGGAGACCAGCTATTACGTGCGGAACGGCACGATCACGAGTTGCGACGACTCTGTGCCCGATTATCACTTCCGCGCTGATCAGATCAAGATGGTCAGCAAGAACATCATGGTTGCGCGTCCGGCGGTTCTGTACATCGGAGAAGTGCCCGTGATGTGGCTCCCGTTCATTTTCCAGGATATTCGATCGGGGCGCCGCAGCGGAGTGCTGACACCTCGATTTGGTGTCAGTGAGCTCTTTCGAAACAGTCCGACCTATCGTCGCCACCTCGAAAACCTCGGCTACTACTTTGCCATCAGCGACTACATGGACGCGCAGGTCGCGCTCGACTGGCGAAGCGGTGCGCGTGGGACTGAAGGCGATCCGGGCTGGGTCCGGACCAATGGCGAGTTGCAGTATCGCTGGCTCGATCGGTTCATGTCCGGCCGGTTGGCTCTCTCGCATCAAGCTCAGCGCGACGGCTCTTCCAACACCGCACTGAGCTGGTTTCACACCCAGCAGTTCTCGCAGTCGACCAGCTTTAACTCGAACATCAATTACGTCACCAATACCTTCGTGCAGCGGACGACGCAGTTCAATCCGGCGGCGGTGCTGGCAACGATATCCTCGCAGGCGAATTACCAGACGCGAATTGGTCCGGCGTCTCTGAGCCTCGGCGGGAGCCGCACGCAGTACCCGGGGCGCGCCGAGGTCGATCAAAACTTCCCGAATTTCAGCATTAACGCACCGACTATCGCAGTGACGAAATGGCTCGACTGGACGCCCACTTTCAATGTCCAGACGAGCCAGCAACTCAGGCAGGATAACGTGGGCGAGTTCACGTATCGCTTCTTCAATCGCCCCAATGGAGAGCCCGACAGCACCAAACTCAACCGAAGCCACCGCACGACTACCTCGAGGTTTGACACTCCAATCAGGATCGGCGGCTTCTCGTGGACTAACTCGTTCTCGCTCAACGACGACGAGACCGATGCGCCGCAAACGCTCGTCATCCGCGATCCGAACGACTCTTCGATCAGAACCTCCCGAGTTTTCGCGAAGAACTATCTGACGAATGTCGACTGGCAGACAGGTTTCAGTCTGCCTACTGTGTTTCACGGCAGCTTCAATCTTGCTCCTTCTGTCTCGCTTCAAAACGTCGACGGCTCGCACGGATTCTGGGTCCGCTCGAGTC
>CADDZN010000101.1 GCA_902812375.1 bacterium
CGCTGTTTCACAGTCTGCATCCGGATCCCGAGAGGGTGGCAACGGTGCGTATGTCGCATTATGTGGCATTCCTCCTGATTTTGGGTTATTTGGCCTGGCTTCTCTTCTCCCTCTGGACGCATCCTCACACGCTTGCCTCGGAAAAGCGCGCCGAGGCCGTGACTGTAGCCCCAAAATGGTCGTCCAAGAAGGCAGTGGCTGTGCTGCTCGGGTCAGCCGCGGCGATTGGCGTAGTGGCGGAAGTGCTGGTGTCGGCCACCGAGGAAGCGGTAAAGGTGCTCCATCTGTCCGAGTTTTTTGTCGGATTGATCCTGATCCCCATCATCGGCAACGCAGCCGAAAACAGCTCCGCGATCATGATGGCGGTGCGGAATCGAATGGATCTCGCGCTCAACATCGCGATCGGTTCGAGTATTCAGGTGGCGCTACTCATCGCGCCGGTATTGGTTCTGCTTGGAATGGCGTTTCACCAGCCGATGGATCTCGCCTTCACGACGATGGAGGTCGCGAGCATCGCGCTCGCGGTGGGTGTCGCGTCGTCAGTGATCAGAGATGCGGAGTCGAACTGGCTGGAGGGAGTCTTTTTGCTCCTTGCGTACGCAGTACTGGGAGTGGCGTTCTTTTTCTTCTGACCGACCTGAATCACCGGCGACCGGAAAAACCGATTTGCAGCAGCCGAACGCGATACGCTTCTCGCCCGACGGTGCCTCTCTCCCGGCTCACATCAACGCCTGGATCGCCGCACAGGAGGCTTCGGTCGTCACACTGAGCTCAGGTGACGAGCTGATGTCCATTGGCCTCCGCGCGCGTCCACGTTTCGTGATCTTCGATGCGCGAAACGAAACCGATTCGGTGCACGCGGCATTGCATCGCGTGAAGAAGGACTCATATACGGCCGTGGTGCCGTGCGCGGTGCTTTGCAGCAAGAAGAGCGACGCGCTTTCGGCGGCGTTCGATGCGGGCGCCGATGAAGTGATCCGGGATGGCATGGTGTCCGCTGAAGCCGTGCGACGGCTGGACGCGATGTTGATCCGGTCCGAGCGCGATCTCATTGTGCATCCCTCGACCCGGCTCGCCGGCACATCAGCGATTGAAGCTGAAATCGGGCGTCGCCTTGCGAGTGGGGATTACTTCGCGGTCTGCTACGCCGATCTCGATCACTTCAAGGAATTCAATGATCGCTACAGTTACAACGAGGGCGATCGGGTTATCCGCATTCTCGCAAAGCTGCTGCACGACGTGGTCAAGGGCACGTGCGGCGAGAACGGTTTCATAGGACATATCGGCGGCGACGACTTCATTTTCATTATTCCCTACAACTCGATTCCGTCGGTTTGCGGGGAGATCGTCGCGACCTTCGACTTGCTCGCACCTTACCAGTATTCGGAGCAGGATCGGCGGGCGGGTTACTTCTTCGGAAAAGACAGACGGGGGCACCTCGATCGAGTACCGCTCATGACGCTCTCGATCGGCGTCGTAACAAACCTGCGCCGGACATTGACCTCGGCACGTCAGGCGAGCCAACTTGCCACGGAGATGAAAACCTACGCAAAAAGTCTTCCTGGCTCGGTTTATACGGTAGATCGACGCAGCGACGAACGAGTGACGCCGCAGGAGCCGTTGCCGGCGATTCGCGAAGTACGCAAGGTTGGAGAGGTTGAATGAACGTAAGCTGTCCGGATTGCAGGTCGATCTTCCGGGTCGATCCCGCCAAAGTCCCGCCTAACGGAGTGCGCGCTCGCTGCTCCGTGTGTAGTGGCGTGATCTCGATTCCCGCGCCGACTGGGCAGACCACTCCCGCGTCCGGCAGCAGCGTGACTCCCACTCCATCGGCGGAAGCTCCCGCGTCGGCTGCACGCCCTAGCCAACCGCCAAGAAGTACCTGGAACGAGGGAATCTTCTCCTCACCGCCGCCCCGCGAATTCGGAACCGTTACGCCGCCGCGTTCTGCTCAAGCGGCCGCGACACAACGGCCGGCGGCAGCGCAATCCGGCGAGCGTAGTATGAGCGCTGCCACCGCTACACCGTCTTCGCCGCCGTCCGGACTACCGGAGTTCACCGCCCCTCCGATCGCGCCGCCATTCCGACCGAGCGGCCAGCCGCAGTCGCCGCCGCCTGCGTCGTACTCGGCGCCGCCTCCTCCTTTCGTGCCGCCTTCCCGGCCGTCAACCCCAGCGCGACCCGCGCCTACCCCGTCGTCATCACCATTCGCGCCTGCGACGCCGTCGGGGGGTACTCCTTCCGCGGGTGCGGAATCGGGCGCACGCCGGCCTCTGAATCCCTTTCTCTCGAAGGATCCGAACCAGCGCGCAAAACGCCTTGCCCGGGCACTCGTTTCGGACATTATCACCTACCATCCGGCCAAGCACGCCGAAGGCCTTCGAGACGGCACTCTCAAGCAGCTTTTTCGGGAAGAGATAAAAAAGAGCTTCGAGGAGTATATTGCACAGGTTGGTCAACAGCTCGCCGAGAGCACGACGTATTTCCAGGAAGCACTGAACGAAGTGCTGGGTGCGGGCAAGAAAATCTTCTAGGGATCAGAGGGCCGGAAATGGCGGAAAGTGAACGCAGCCGCGGTCTGAAGCAGACAAGAGACAGACTCGCGGAGTTGCGGAGGTATCTTTGACATCGATGGCAAGCGCGCTCGCCTGAGCGTTCTCGATGCCGAGATGGCCGACCCAGGCTTCTGGAACAACCAGGAGAAGGCGCAAGCGACACTGCAGGAAGTGAAGACCCTCCGCAGTTGGCTCGATCCGTACGACAAGCTGCACGGCCGCCTGGTGAGCGCACTGGAACTCGATGAGATGATTCAGGAGGGCTCCGAGCCCGAGATGGAGCGCGAGCTCGATCGCGAAGCGAGCGATCTGCGAGAAGAGCTGGACTCGTTCGAGGTGAAATCGCTTCTTCGCGGTCCCGACGATTTCAGGGATGCACAGCTAGAGATCAGCGCTGGCGCGGGCGGCACGGAAGCGCAGGACTGGGCGCAGATGCTCATGCGCATGTACGTACGCTGGGCCGAGCGACGCGGCTTCGAGGTTTCGGTCCTCGACGAGAGCGAGGGTGAGGAAGCCGGGATCAAGGGCGCGGTGCTCGAAATACGAGGTCAGTACGCGTACGGATTTCTACGACCGGAAACCGGAGTGCACCGCCTCGTGCGGATCTCGCCCTTCGATGCGAATGCACGGCGGCACACGAGCTTCGCGTCAGTCTTTGTCTATCCAGTGGTCAATGAAGAGATCAATATCGAGATTCGCGAAGAGGATCTCCGCATCGATGTGTACCGCGCGTCCGGCGCTGGCGGTCAGCATGTGAACAAGACCAGCTCCGCGGTGCGCATTACGCATATTCCTACGAACACCGTCGTCGCCTCGCAGCAGGAACGCTCGCAGTTCAAGAACAAATCGACGGCGATGAAGATGCTCAAGAACAAGCTGTACCAGGCGGAGATCGAGCGGCGCGAAGCGCACAAGGCGGAGCTCGACTCGACGAAGTCGGACGTGAGCTTTGGCAGCCAGATCAGGAGTTACGTGTTCCAGCCTTATACGATGGTGAACGACCACCGCACCGAGCTCAAGATTCCCGACGTGCAGAAGGTGATGGACGGCGCCATAGACCCATTCATCGAGGCCTATCTAAAGCAGGGCGGCGGCTCGACGACGGCGGCTGCGTGACCGAGGAGCTCAGCTTCATTCTCCAGGCGCGTCGCGAAAAGCTCGAAGCCCTGGAGGGTCTGGGCATCCAGCCATACGCCTACCGGTTCGACCCCACTCACACCGCGGCCGAGGCGCACTCGCTACTTGGTGAGGCGGAGGAAGGTCCGCCGGTAAGTCTGGCCGGCCGCATAGTTGCCTGGCGCTCTCACGGGAAAACCACCTTCGCGCATCTTTCGGACTCCACGGGAAAAATCCAGCTCTACTTCAAGAAGGACCAGTTGGGGGAGGACATGTACGGGGTGCTCTCGCACTTCGACCTCGGCGACGTCGTGGGCGTGCATGGTCCGCTTTTCCGAACGAGAACGGGGGAAATCACCGTTCGCGTAGACAAGGTTGAGCTCCTCGCGAAATCTCTGCGACCGCTGCCATTTGGAAAGGAAGAAGAGGTCAACGGGCAGATAGTGCGGCATTCGGGTTTCGCGGATCCAGAGCAGCGGTATCGCCAGCGGTACGCTGATCTCGCTGTTCATCCAGAGGTCCGCGCGCTTTTTGTAGCGCGCTCGCGGATGATCACATCGATCCGTGCTTTTCTCGACGCTCGCGGCTTCCTCGAAGTGGAAACGCCAATTCTCCAGCCACTATATGGAGGAGCGGCGGCGCGCCCTTTCACGACGGTGCACAACGCTCTCGATATGCCGCTGTACCTCCGCATTGCAGACGAGCTGTACCTCAAGCGGCTCGTGGTTGGTGGACTGGATCGCGTCTATGAGATCGGCCACGACTTCAGGAACGAGGGAATGGACCGGACCCATAATCCTGAATTCACCATGCTCGAGTTCTACCAAGCCTATGCCGACTACACCGGAATGATGGAACTCGTCGAGCAACTGCTGGAGGCGGCCGCGCGAGCGGTGCGCTCTGTCCCCGCCCTTGCCGCGAATGTTCCCGAGTTCAGACCTCCGTTCAAGCGGGTAGAATGGTTTCCAGCGCTGAACGTCGCGGCCGGAGTAGATGTGACTTCCCTCGACGAGCCGGCGCTGCGATCGCTTGCGCAACGCGCTGGGGTAGATAAGCCCGAGCTGCTAAGCAGGCCAAAAGTTCTCGACGAGACGTTCCAGGCGCTGGTGGAGTCGAGGTTGCAAGAGCCCACCTTCGTCATCGATTATCCGGTGGAGTTGTCACCGCTTGCAAAGCCCAAGCGCGGAAATCCGAATCTGACGGAGCGGTTCGAGCTGTTCGCGAATGGAAAAGAGATGGCCAACGCTTTCAGCGAGCTCAACGACCCACTCGATCAGCGGAGGAGGTTCGAGGCGCAGGCGAAGCTCAAAGCCGCGGGCGACGAAGAAGCCTCGGGGGTAGACGAGGATTATCTTCGCGCAATGGAATACGGAATGCCGCCGATGGGAGGGGTGGGGATCGGAATCGACAGACTCTTCATGTATCTCTCGGGTACCACTCATATTCGCGACGTAATTCTCTTTCCGACGATGAGGCCGGAGTGACGAAGCTCGAGTTACAGATTGCCTGGAGATATTTGCGCAGCAGGCGCGGCTCGAAGCTGCTGTCGCTCATAAGCATCATCGCCATCGGTGGAGTCCTCGTCGGCGTCAGTGCACTCATCGTAATCATTGGCGTGATGAATGGACTGCAGCACGATCTGCGCGAGAAGATCCTCGTCGGAAGCCCAGATATTCGGGTACTCAGTTTTGGTGAGGATCTGAAGGTCACCGATTGGCCAACAGTTCTGGACAAGGTTCGCAAACAGCGAGGCGTCGTGGCTGCCGCTCCCTTCGTCCTCACTGAAGCATTGATGACGGCCGGTCACGATTATTCCGGCGGGGTGTACGTCGTGGGACTTCTCCCGGCGGGAAAGGGCGTGCCCGATGTAACCACGATCAGATCGCACGTCACAGACGGCGACTTTCGCTTCGTGAGCTCTGATGGTCAGCGCCGTGGCGCCGTCCTTGGCAATCTGCTCGCCCAGCGATTCAACCGGATGATTGGAGACAGCATCACTCTCGTCTCCGCTGGCGGCGCGAAAATGGATCCCGTCACTGGGGGCATGATACCGCACTTCGAGCGGTTCGAGGTGACTGGCATCGTCCAGACGGGGATGTACGAGTACGATAACGCGTATGTCTTTATCGCCATGGACAAGGCGCAGGCTCTGGCTGGCCTGGGCACTGGCGTGACGGGAATCGAAGTGAAGACCGCGGACCGCTGGCAAGCCAGCATGGTCGCATCCCGATTGGTGGCGGCGCTTGGATGGCCTTACCGCACGGTGGATTGGGAGGAGCAGAACCATTCGCTGTTCCAGGCGCTCAAGCTCGAGAAGCTCGGCATGGGCGTAATCCTGCTCCTGATCGTTCTCGTCGCCGCGTTCAATATCGTCAGCACTCTAACGATGGTCGTCGCCGACAAGACGAAGGAGATCGGTATCCTCAAAGCGATGGGAATGCCGGCAAAATCGATCCGTCGGATTTTCTTTGCCCAAGGCCTCGTGATTGGAGTCGTCGGAACGGTGCTCGGACTGATATTCGGCTTCGGAGCGGCGCTCGCTTTAGACAAGTACCAGTTCATCAAACTGGATCCGACAGTTTACTTCATCGATCACCTCCCGGTGTCGACCCAGCCGGAAGACGTGATTTGGATCATTGTGGCCAGCATTGCTATCGCCGCGATTGCCACGGTGTATCCATCCGTGCAGGCGTCGCGACTCTTTCCGATCGAAGCGATCAGGCACGAATGACGATGACCGTTCTGGAAGCACATGATGTCTATAAGACGTACGTGGGCGGCGATGGGAATGTGCTTCACGTTCTGAATGGCGTGAACCTGTCCGTGAACCGTGGGGAGATGATCGCTATCGTCGGCGCCAGCGGCGCCGGGAAGAGCACGTTGATGCACGTCCTTGGAGCCTTGGATAAACCGACGCGCGGCTACGTGGTAATCGGTGGGGAGCCGATTCACGGACGGGACGAAACGCAGCTTGGCGAGCTTCGGAACCGAACCGTGGGTTTCGTGTTTCAATTTCATCACCTTCTCCGCGAGTTTTCCGCTCTGGAGAACGTGATGATGCCCTTGCGGATCGGGGGTAAGACCGAAGAGGTTGCACGGAGCAGGGCGGCGGAGCTTCTGGCACGGGTTGGACTGAGCGCGCGGATGTCCCATCGTCCGGGCGAGCTCTCCGGTGGAGAGCAGCAGCGCACCGCGGTGGCACGAGCGCTGGCCATGGATCCGCACATTGTTCTCGCGGACGAGCCGTCCGGAAATCTGGATCGCGCGAACGCTGAGAGTCTGCACGAGTTGTTGAGCGAGGTCGTCAATGACCTCGAGATCGGGATGGTCGTCGTTACGCATAACCGCTCACTTGCAGCGCGCGCGAATCAGGTGCTGCTGCTCGCAGGAGGGCGGTTGAGTCGTACCGCAGTTGACGAGGTCGTCGTATAAAATGGTTTGCGATCTGTGCAGGGATGGAGAAGCCGTCATCCAGCTTACCGAAATCGAGGGAAGCGGGGTGAGACAGTTGCACTTGTGCGAGAAGTGCGCTGCCGAGCGTGGCGTCGAGACCACGATTGGGGCATCAAAACCACAGATCAGCAACTTCCTCCAGACGATCCACGAACAGATGCCGGGCGCGAAAGGCGAGCCGGCACAGTGCTCCTTCTGCGCATCGACGCTTGCCGACTTCCGCGCCACTGGAAGACTGGGCTGCGCGCACTGCTACGAAGCCTTCGAAAGCAGTCTGAGGGATCTGCTCCGCCGAGTCCACGGCAACTCAAAGCACATTGGCCGGCGCTACGTTGCGCCACTTCCATCCGAGCTGCCTCACGTGTCTAGCGCCACCGAGCTACGCGACCGGTTGAAGCGCGCCATCGAATCAGAACAATTCGAGCTTGCCGCCGATTTGCGCGACAAGCTGCGGGGAATCGAGTGATGCTGGACCTTTCACTTCTTCCCGACGGCGGCGCAAGCTGGCTCGACGCGTCAGGCGAGCACGCCGACATCGTCATCTCGACTCGAATTCGCCTGGCACGAAACCTCGAGGGCTATGCCTTCACGCCGCGCGCGAGGGACGGCGAGCGACTGCGAATTCTGACGCAAGTTCGCGAGGCGTTCGGCAGCCTGAACACCATCGAGGATGGCGTGCTCCTGCGAGTGGATGAGCTCCCAGCAGAGGACAGGCTTCTGCTGCACGAGCGTCACTTGGTCAGCAAGGAGCTCGCTGGGCTCAACGAGCAGCCGGTGCGGACGGGTGCCGCGGTTTATCTGTCGCGCGGCGTGGGGATCATGGTCAACGAAGAAGACCATCTCCGCCTCCAGGCGCTCCATTCCGGCTTCCACGTGGCGGACGCTTTCCGGGTTCTCGAGCGTTTGGACGCCGAGCTCGGAAATAAGGTGCCTTACGCCTTCCACAATGAGTTCGGGTATTTGACCGCCTGCCCCACGAATGTCGGAACGGGGTTGCGCGCGTCAGTTCTCATTCATCTTCCAGGCCTAGTCCTAACGAAGGAGATTGGAAAAGTGCTGGCCGGACTCCAGCAGGTGGGACTCACCTACCGCGGCATGTACGGCGAGGGAAGTGAAGTTGTCGGCAATTTTTTTCAGATCTCGAACCAGACAACTCTCGGCAGGTCAGAGGGCGAGTTACTTGATTACCTCGTGCGCGTCGTAAGACATGTAATCGAGCGCGAAGAAGAAGCGCGGAGAGTTCTGCTGCGCGATGCGGGTTATATTATTGAAGACAAGCTCTGGCGTGCCTTTGGCACGCTGCGATATGCACGCAGCTTGAGCTTCGATGAAGCGATGAATTATTTGAGCGGCGTGCGACTGGCTGTCGGTCTGAAACTGATAAGCGGTCTCAGTGTATATACTCTCAACAAGCTCCTGATTTTTAGTCAGTTGGCGCACCTTGGAAATTCCGAGGGAAGAGCGCTGACCGAAAGCGAAGCGAACGTCGCGCGCGCTCGATACGTGCGGGAGACGCTAGCTAAAGAGGCTGAGTAAGGGGTAGCGGGTAATCACGCGCGCCGAGCCGAACCTGACTGGTCGGCACTGTACGCACGCGAAGGAACTAGCTCCCGCACTGAGGATTGCAGAAATGAACGGTTACAACTTCACCGAGCGAGTCCGAAAGGTTCTCGCAATGGCTCGTGAGGAAGCGGCACGCCTCCATCACGAATACGTCGGCACCGAGCACATTCTGCTCGGCCTCATCCGTGAAGGTGAGGGGGTAGCTGCCGCCGTTCTTCAGAACCTGAGCGTCGACCTCGACGAGATTCAGCAGAAGATCGAGGAGACTGTGAAGAAGGGGAAAGCCGCAGCCGCGACTGGACCCGATCTTCCCTATACCTCGCGCGCCAAGAAAGTTCTCGAGCTTGCCATGGGCGAAGCTCGTGACCTGAGTCATGGCTACGTCGGAACCGAGCACCTGCTGCTCGGCCTTCTGCGCGAAGAGAAGGGAATCGCTGCACAGGTATTGACCGATGCGGGCGTAAATCTCGATGCCGCGAAGGCGGAGACACTTCGTTTGCTCGGAACCGAGATGCCGCAGGGTGGAACGCCTGCCGCTGCGCAGGGCACACCGGGAACGAGTCAGACTTCGACTGGCAAAGGCGAAAAGAAATCCAAGACGCCGGCGCTCGATCATTTCTGCCGCGATCTCACTCAGCTTGCTGCCGACAATCAGCTCGACCCAACGATTGGCCGCGGCAAGGAGATCGAGCGCGTAATGGAAATTCTGACCCGCCGCAAGAAGAACAATCCGGTGCTGATCGGCGAGCCCGGGGTAGGCAAAACTGCCATCGTCGAAGGGCTCGCGCAGCTCATCGCGAACGGTGAGTGCCCGGATTCTCTCCGTGACAATCGCGTGTTGTCGCTCGATATGGCCGCCGTTATC
>CADDZN010000102.1 GCA_902812375.1 bacterium
TCCTCGCTCCCACTTACACAATTGACCGCGAGCTAGGTCGTGGTGGAATGGCCACTGTCTGCCTCGCGCAGGACACCAAACACGAGCGCGTAGTCGCGCTCAAGGTTCTTCATCCAGGACTGGCCGAGTCCGTTGGACCCGAGCGGTTTCTCCGCGAGATCAAAGTCGTTGCTCGGCTCAACCATCCGCACATTCTTCCGCTCTTCGACTCGGGTGAGGTCGAGGGCTTTCTCTACTACGTGATGCCTTACGTCGAGGGTGAGTCGCTGCGGGAGCGGCTCGAGCGCGAGAATCAGCTCTCCGTCGACGAAGCGATCCGCCACACCTTCTCGATTGCTTCCGCGCTGGACTACGCACATCGGCAGAACGTCATCCACCGCGATGTGAAGCCTGAGAACGTGATGATGTACGAGGGCGAAGCGATGGTGATGGACTTTGGTATCGCCAAGACTGTGCTCGATACTGGCGAGCAGAGTATCACCTTAAGCGGCGCCTTGTTCGGCACTCCCGCGTACGTCAGTCCCGAGCAGGCGGCGGGAGCGGGAGACGTCGACGGACGCGCCGATCAGTACAGTCTTGCGGTGATGCTCTACGAGATGCTCGCGGGTGAGCGTCCGTTCAGCAGACATTCCGACGTCGAGTCGTTCGCCAAGCGATTCAACGAAACGCCGACACCAATCCGTCAATTGCGCGAGGAGGTGCCAGAGTCGATCGAGATGGCGCTAACCAAAGCGACCTCTCCGGATCCAGAGAAGCGTTACGGGAGTATCGCGTTATTCGCGCAGGCAATTGGCGCCGACTCCGTAACTCCGATCGTCATTCACACCACGCCCCGCCCAACCGTATCGGCGGCCAAGTCAGTCGCGGTACTGCCATTTGCGAACATGAGCGCCGACGCGGAGAACGAGTACTTCGCCGATGGAATCGCGGAAGAAATCATCAACGCGCTGACCAAAGTGCAATCTCTACGCGTCGCGTCGCGCACCTCGTCATTCGCGTTCAAGGGAAAGAGCGAAGACATCAGCGACATCGGGCGCAAGCTCAAGGTCTCCACAGTACTCGAGGGCAGCGTTCGGAAGATGGGCAACAAGCTGCGCATCACCGCACAGCTCGTGAACGTCGCGGACGGCTACCATCTCTGGGCTGAGCAGTACGATCGCGAGATGGCGGACATTTTCGCTATCCAGGAGGACATCTCCCAGGCGATTGTCAAAGCGCTGCGCGTGATCCTGAGCGAAGGGGAGAAGCAGGCAATCGAGAAGCTGCGCACCGTCGATGTCGAAGCCTACGACTATTATCTGCGCGGCCTCAAGTTTTTCCATCAGCACCGGCGGAAGACTCTCGAGTACGCTGTGCAGATGTTCGAGAAAGCGATCGAGATCGATCCCCGATACGCGCTCGCCTACGCCGGCATCGCGATCGCATCGTCCCTCCTCTACACCTATTTCGACATGCGCGCGGTCAACGCGGTGCAGGCGGATGTCGCGAGCCAGAAGGCGCTCCAGCTCGCACCCGACCTGGCGGAGGCGCATCTGGCGCGAGCGATCGCGCTCCGCATAGGAGATCACGGTGAAGGCGCAGACCTCGAGTTCGAGGCAGCCATCAAGCTCGACCCGAAGCTCTTCGATGCGTTCTACTTCTACGGACGCGCGCAAAAGTTCGAGGGCCGCTATCCCGAAGCAGTGAGGCTGCTGGAGCGCGCGTCGCAGCTACGACCAGAAGATTTTCAGGCTCCCGCATTCCTCGGCGGCGCCTACGCAGCAATGGGGATGCAGGCCGAAGCAACGACCGCACGACGTCGCGCCGTCAAACTGATAGAGCAGCGGCTCGATCTCAATCCGGATGACGTGCGCGCTTACAATCTTGGCGCCACGACACTCGCCAAGCTCGGCAACGTTCCGCGGGCGCTCGAGTTCGCGATGAAATCGCTTTCGATCGAGCCCGAAGATCCGCTCGTCCTGTTCAACGTCGCGTGTCTCCACGCGATAATCGGCAAGCGCGAAGAGGCGCTCGGCTATCTCGAGCGGTCAGTTCAGAACGGCTTCGGTCACAAGGCGTCGATGGCGACCGATGCAGATCTCGATTCGATCCGCGGCACGCCGTGGTTCCGCGCAATCGTGCAGATGATGTCTGCGAATTAAGTCAGCCAATGCCTGTGCGAGAGCGCCGAGCGCTCTTGGCTCGCTGGTCTCCTTGCAACGGAACCCGTAAATTTGCGACCCTGAAAACCCCTTCGAGCCGCGATCGCACCTTGCCCAGACTGTCCTTCAAACCGGATTCAAGCTTTTTCGAAAAGATCGCCATGGGGGCGATCGGTGCGAAAGCCGTAGTTCGATTCCTGGATGCGCAGGGACATTCTATGCGCGAGCTGGAGAACGGATCCACCGCCACAAAGCTCTGGAAAGATGTGAAGCGAAAGCGTGTCAGGATCCCGGATCTTCTATGCCTAAACTGTGGATTGCGTGTAGAAAGCCGCGCCAAGAGCATGAAGCCAGAGCTCGCGGTCTCACACGCCGCCACTGACGCTGAACGCGCCTGGGATTTCGGTCTCGTTGATTCGGACGTGATCGCATTTCCGGTGTGCTACCGCGCTGCTGAGGAGTCTGGACCATCGGCCGACTCGAGCGGGAATCCTCCTATTGGCACAGCAAGAACAAAGTTCGGTGGCAATCCGCGTCGTATGTGAACTGCTTTCGGGTAGGCGAGCTCCGAAAAGTCGAGCACGGAAAATCATCTACCAAAGGGGTAACCGAAGGATCAGAAACCGCGATCGCTTGGCCAGCAATTTTCTCCTCGAGACAAGGCGAGATTGAATCCGTTGTCGGAGGAAAGATTCGGATACGTCGCACGGACAAGGTAGCCGCGTATACTTGGCAGAACTCGAGTGGGTTACCAGTCCGTGTGACACCTGGAACGACTGTTGAGGAGCACCAAATGCTAGCTGGAACAGTTCAGCCGTTTTCCCCCACCGATCTCAAATGCCCCGGAGGATTGAGCGAGGATCATATCGCCACTCTTTTATCGTCTCCGGAGCGCACTCAGCGATTTGCCGGCGTCAAGCTCGCTCGGTTACGGAACGACGTGACCTTCAAAGAGGCTATCGAGTGGTTGCGCTTCCATCCTGACGAAGACATCTACGTTCGTCTCGAAGCGGCGGCCTATCTCACACGCATATGCGGCGATGCAGCAGACCGACAGTTTGCAAAATTCCTTTATGACAGCGATCCGCAAATTCGCCTCGAAACAGTAGTTGCGCTCGCTGCAACAGCTACAGCCGGCTCAATTCGGCTACTCGACGAGATATTGTGTGAACGCAATGAGGACTACTATCTACGAAGCGCCGCGGCGTGGGCGTTGGGCCAAATTGGGAACGATGCTGCTTCAAAGAGCTTGATCGCTGCGTTTGGAGACACCGAGCGCGCGGTCCGCGAAGAAGCCCTCGAAGCATTAGAAAGTTTGAGCTCTCGTCCATATAAACATCTCACCGACGCGTTACTGAGTGGAGATGATGATTCCGCCGCTGGAGCCGCTGAAACTCTGCGACGGTATGCGACACTGCCGGGCACGGAACTAGCGAGAATCCTGAGCGAGGCCGAGAAGGGAGACCGAGCTTGGGTAATCTGGCTCTTGTCGAATCTCCCCAGCGGTGAAGCGTCGATCGACACAGCGATCGCGCAGCTTCAAACTATCAATCCTCGAGTTCATTTCGCCGTCACCGTCCTTTGGACTTTCCTTCGAAGCTGGATTGCACCCTCGTGGGAGCTCAATCCCAGACCGGAGCCCATAAAGTAGATTTCACAAATCATGAGACTCCCTCCTTCCGCCGACATTCTCTACACGACTCCTCGCGGGAAACAGATTTTAGGGGACAGCAGGGAGGTTCTTCCCACGCTCGACGAGTCGTCGGTCGACCTAATCGTAACAAGCCCACCGTTCGCGCTGCTCAGACAGAAAAGCTATGGCAACGAAGATCAGGAGAGTTACGTGGCTTGGCTCTGCGATTTCGGTCGGGAAGCAAAGCGGGTACTCAAGGACAACGGGTCTTTTGTACTCGATCTTGGAGGGGCCTACCAGAGAGGGCGGCCAACGCGTTCCCTCCATAACTATCGGGTATTACTCGCCTTCTGCGACGAGCTCGGCTATAACCTCGCGGAGGAGTTCTACTGGTTCAATCCGGCGAAACTACCATCGCCGATTGAGTGGGTGAATAAGCGAAAGATTCGAGCTAAGGACTCGGTTAATACTCTCTGGTGGTTCTCGAAAACCGAATGGCCGAAGGCTGACGTGCGGAAGGTCCTGACTCCCTACTCGGCGCGAATGAAAAAGTTGTTGGCAGATCCCGCTAGTTTCTATCGGCCCAAGGATCGTCCTTCTGGACATGACATTAGTGCCGGATTTGGGAAAGCCAACGACGAAGCCATTCCGTCGAATTTGCTCCAGATCCCCAACACCGACAGTAACTCACATTACCTCCGAACCTGTAAGGCACTCGGAAAGGAAGCTCATCCTGCTCGATTCCCAAAAGAGCTTCCCCGCTTCTTCATAGAGTTTCTGACTGAACCCGGTGACCTCGTGGTTGACATTTTCAGCGGTTCCAATACCACCGGAGCCATAGCCGAAGAACTGGGTCGTCGCTGGTTGAGCATCGAGATCGATCGTACCTACGCGACGTTGTCTGCGATACGGTTCATGGCCGGCAGATCAGTTGAGGCTGTCCGATCAGCGGTTGAATTGTTGACCGTCGGTAAACCGCTGGAGTTGGAAGGCCTCCCGCTCCTCCCAGAATCGACTGAGATCGAGTTCGACTTGGGCTAGCGGCTAGCGGATGGGCCACGTCCCGCCCGCCGCTTTGTAAACCGCGACAAGCGCAATCGCCGCCGACGTGTGGCCAGCAGCAAGTTGGTTCTCGGCATCGAGAAGGGTGCGTTCCGCATCGAGTACTTGTAGAAAGTCGGTGAGTCCCGCCTCGAAGCGCTGCTTTGCCAGATCGGCCGCGCGTGCGCTCGAACGCACCGCATCCTCCAGTATCGCCAGACGTGCGTGAGCACGATCGTAGGTAACGAGTGACGACTCGCTCTCCTCGAGCGCGCGAAGCACAGTCGAGTTGTATTCAGCCTCGGCCTCCTCTTCACCGGCTCGCGCGACCTCGACTTTCTCGCGCACGCGTCCTACGTCGAATAGTGGAAAGGTCACGACCGGACCGACCAGCAGTCGCGAATTTCCCCGCTTGAATACCGAGTCAATGGAGGTTCCGACGTAGCCGGCGCGCGCGGCCAGATTGATGCGCGGCAAATATTCTGCGCGAGCGGCTCCCACGAAGAGAGACTTGGCGGCAAGCTGCCGTTCCGCCTGGAGAACGTCGGGGCGGCGGCGAACGAGCTGGTCCGGCGAGCCGACGTACAACGTATCCGGCAGTCGCGGAAGCATGCCCGAATCCAGAAGCGCCGCTGGAAGCGCGTCAGGAGTGCGGCCCAACAGAACCGCCAGCCGGTTCCGGTCCTGTGCAATCTGGGCTTCGATCGACGGGGTTGAAGCAAGCGTGAGGTACAAGACCGATTTTGCGCGCTCGGTGTCGAACGCAGTACCACTTCCAGCAGCGAGACGATTCTCGGTGAGCTTGACGATCTCGCGCTGATTATCGGTGTTGCGCTTCGCGACCTCGAGCTGCTTCTGCGCGCCGCGGAGCTCGAAGTACGTTCGTGCGACTTCCGCGGCAACCGTTATCTGGATGTCGCCGAGCGCGTGCTCCGAGGACTCGACGAGAGCAGATTGCGCTCTCACACCACGGCCGACGCGGCCGAAGATGTCGAGCTCCCATGATGCGTCGAACCCGACATCCCATAGCTGTTGCGCGGGGAGCTGACTAGTTAGCCCCGGCACTTGCGCCATGGACTGCTGAAGGCGCGACGCGCTGCCGACTCCCGTGATTGTCGGAAGCAGGTCGAACGACGCGAGACGTCGTGACGCACGCGCGTTGGTCAGGCGCGACTGTGCAACACGCACATCCATATTCGCGCGCTGGGCTTCGCGTACCAGTGATGTGAGCACGGTGTCGCCGAGCTCCGTCCAGAATGGCGCGGCGACAGGCGAGCTGCTGACGACGACCGGCTGAATTGACGCATCCTCCGCACTGGATGCGGAGCCGAGCGATGTAGATGTCAGCGCGCTGGAAACACTATACGAAGCTGGAACTGGTACTTCCGAAGCGCGATAGGCGGGCGTTCCGCAGGCAGTCAGTACTCCGATGATAGTCGGCAGAAGTTTCTTATACATGGTGGCCTCCCTCACTGCTCGCGGCGAGCGGCGGGACCCATGGATGCAGGGGCTGAACATCCACAGGGATAGTTAGAGGTTTGTCTCCACCGTGCTTGGTCCCACCCGCATGCGGCAGGTGCGCGCGCGCGGCGACACCGCGAATGAGCACGTAGAAGAGCGGCGTGAAGACGAGTCCGAGGAACGTCACTCCCAACATCCCCGAGAACACCGCGATTCCCATCACGCGCCGCATCTCGGCGCCAGCGCCGCTGGCAACGATCAACGGGATAACACCGGCGATGAACGCGAACGACGTCATGAGAATCGGACGCAGTCGGATGCGAGCGGCCTCGAGAGCAGCAGTGAATCGATCACGACCTTGACGCTCGAGATCGCGCGCGAACTCCACGATAAGAATCGCGTTCTTGCACGCGAGTCCCACTAACACGAGCAAGCCGATCTGCGTGAAGACATTGTTGTCACCGCGAGTCAGCCACACTCCGGCGATCGCGGACACCAGGGACATCGGCACGATCAGTATGATCACGAGTGGTAACGACCAGCTCTCGTACTGCGCCGCGAGCACGAGGAACACGAGCAGAATGCACAGCGGGAAAACGAGGATCGCGGTGTTGCCGGCGAGCTTCTGTTGATAGGTGAGCTCGGTCCACTCGTAGCCGATTCCGTTCGGTAACGTCTCGCTCGCCAGCCGCTCCATTATTTTCACCGCCGATCCGGCGCTCGTCCCGGGAGCCGCGCTGCCGCTGATGTCAGCGGCCGGATAGCCATTGTAGTGAGTCACCTGGTCTGGACCGTATGACTGCTTCATCGTCAACACCGACCCGAGCGGAACCATCTCCCCGCGATCGTTACGAACCTTGAGCTGAGCGATGTTGTCGGCATTCGCTCGGTACGGTGCGTCGGCCTGCGCGATTACCTGGTAGGTGCGACCGAACTTGTTGAAGTCGTTGACATACTGGGAGCCCAGATATATCTGGAGCGTCGAGAACACATTGTTCAGCGGGATCCCCAACTGCTTGACCCTGTCGCGATCGACGTCAGCGAAGAGTTGAGGCACGTTGATCTGGTAGCTCGAGAACGCACCGGCGAGTCCAGGCGTCTGGAAGACGCGCCCGATCAACGCCTGCGTATTCGCATAGAGCGTCGAGTCGCCGAGGCCTGCCTTGTCCTCGATCATCATCTTGAAACCGCCGATAGACCCGAGACCGTTCACGGCTGGCGGAGGAAAGACGGCGACGAAGCCATCCTGGATGGTCGAGAACTTCTGATTGAGCGCCATCAGAATGGCGTTGCTCTTCAAATCTTTGGACTTTCTCTCCTCGAACGGCTTGAGTCCCAGGAAGATGACGCCCGCATTCGACTTGGGGCCGAAGCTCGTGATGGAAAGTCCCGGGAATTCGACTGCGTGCTCGACACCCGGCGTCTGCAGCGCGAGGTCCGTCATCCGCTTGATCACGGCTTCGGTGCGATCGAGCGATGCGGCGTCGGGCAGTTGCGCGATCGCGACGAGATAGCGCTTGTCCTGGCTTGGCACGAAGCCCTTCGGCACTCTGGTGAACCCGAGAACGCCGACGAACACGAGCACGCCATACACTGCGAGCGCGAGGACGGAACGGTGCGTCACGCGCTGTACGACGGTGCCGTAGCGATGCGACGCGCGCCCGAACAGACGGTTGAACGGATCGAACAGCCAGCCGAGCGACCGGCGCATCAGGCGTGTTGGCGCGTCTTCGGCTGCCCCGCGCGGCTTGAGCAGCACCGCCGCAAGCGCGGGTGACAGCGTCAGCGAGTTGAACGCCGAGATGAGCGTCGAGAAGGCGATGGTGAGAGCGAACTGGCGGTAGAACTGTCCGTCGAGGCCGCTGATGAATGCCACCGGAACGAACACGGCGATCAGCACCAGCGCGATGGCGATGATCGGTCCGCTCACTTCCTCCATCGCGCGGTGGCTGGCGTCGAGTGGCGATAAGCCGTCTTCGATGTGCCGCTCGACATTTTCGACTACGACGATCGCGTCATCGACGACGATTCCGATCGCCAGCACCAGCCCGAACAACGACAGGGTGTTGATCGAGAAACCCGTTGCGAGCATTACAGCGAACGTGCCGACGATCGAGATCGGCACCGCGACAAGTGGGATGATCGATGCTCTCCAGGTCTGCAGGAAGAGAACGACTACGATGACGACCATCAAAGTCGCCAGCAGCAGCGTGTAGATCACTTCACGAATCGAATCGCGAACGAATACCGTCGGATCGTAGACGGAAGACCATTCGACCCCCTGCGGGAATCGGGTCTTGAGGTCCGCCATCTTCGCGCGAATGTCGCTGGAGAGCGCGAGCGCGTTGGAGCCGGGCGCCTGAAACACCACGATGGCAACCGCTGGCTTGTTATCGAGCAGCGCGCGCAACCCGAACGTCCCGGGCCCGAGCTCAACGCGCGCAACGTCGCGGAGACGAGTGACGCCTCCGTCGGGGCTGGTCTTGACGATGATGTTGCCGAACTCTGCTTCGTCCGTGAGCCGGCCGCGCGCGACAACAGTCAACTGGTACGCAACTGGATCGTTCATCGGCGGCGCACCGACAGTTCCGGCGGCGACCTGCAGGTTCTGCTCGCGTATCGCTTGCACGACATCGCTCGCTGACAAGCCATGTGATGCGACACGGTTCGGGTCGAGCCAGACGCGCATCGCGTAATCGCCAGCGCCAAACACGATTACCTGACCAGAGCCGGGAATTCTCGACAGCTCGTTGCGCACATTCAGCAGCGCGTAGTTGCGGAGATAGACCGGATCGTAGCGGCCGTCGGGAGAGAACAGGTGCACGACCATCGTGATGTCCGGCGAGCGCTTCTGAGTGACGACACCGAGAGCACGTACTTCCTCCGGCAATCGCGCGAGCGCCTGCGACACTCGGTTCTGCACCTGTACCTGCGCGAGATCGACGTCAGTACCGATCTGGAAGGTGACGGTGAGATTGAACGTGCCATCGGCCGATGCAGAGGACGTCATGTAGAGCATCCGCTCGACGCCGTTGATTGCATCCTCGAGCGGCGTGCCCACCGTTTGCGCGAGCACTGTTGGATTGGCGCCGGGATAGATCGCGCTAACGGTAATCGTCGGCGGCGTGACTTCCGGATACTCGCTGATCGGCAGTTGCGTGACCGCGATCAGTCCACCGGCGAGAATGACGAGCGACAGCACGACCGCAAAGATTGGGCGGTCGATGAAAAAGCGTGAAAAGCGCACGTGGTTAGCCCTGA
>CADDZN010000103.1 GCA_902812375.1 bacterium
GCCTAGTGGATCGCCGACCAGACGGTACTCGTGACCGGCGCCAAGTATTCGCAAAGGCAGTCTGAAGTCCGTGGTGGTTGATGCAGTTGCAAGACCAAGCCGGTCGCGAATTCCGTTGTGGCTGACGTACACGATGACATCGATCCGATTGTGATTTACGACCCGGACCGAGACCTCACCCTGCGGCTCGCCTATCGACGGCTCCGGAACCTTCGGGTGGCAAGCGACTGACAAGGCCGTCATGCCCATCAAGAGAACGATGAATCGACTGTGCAGCATGAGAATATAGTAGCGTGAGAATCTTCGGCCGAACACTCCGAAACTCACATCAGGATGCTTCCAGTGTCACACCACGAAATCGTGCCAATGATTTGCCGTTAGTTGGGTGTCAGAATTGACACCCAACTCACTCTGCAATTGCGCGCCAGAAACACCCAATGCAGAATCCTCGTATGAGCTTATCGTCGGGGGATTCCTGCACCAGCGCATTGCTGGAACGAATTCTCTGATTTCCGTGAGTTGAACGATGGACCTCTACATATTCTGCGTAGTTCTCGGCGCCGCCGGCATGGCTGCGATGGCGCTTCTGGGTGTCGTCGGCAGCCACAGTGGAGGTCACAGCCATGATACCGCCGGCCACGAGCTGCATGGCATTGGTGGTCACAGCCATGCGCTGACTGGAGCACATTCGCACGCGCACTCTGCGCCGGCGCTGCATCCCTCCGCTCACGTTCACCACGCGCGTACGCACGGCGAGGGGTGGAAATCCCAAGCCTGGTCGTGGCTCTCGCCCCGGGTGCTCTTCAACGTGCTGGTCGGGTTTGGCGCGACGGGGGTGATAACCGAGAAACTGGTCGGACCGATTCTGGCGCTGCCCATCGCGCTCGCCGGCGGAATCGCTTTCGAGACCTTCGTCGTGCGGCCGATATTCAACTCCCTCTTCCGGTTCGAGTCAGGTCCGGCGCAGACTCTTGAATCCGCCCTTATGTCTGAAGCGAAAGCCGTGACCGGATTCGATGCGAACGGCAATGGATTGATTTCTCTCGAACTGGGCGGTGAAGTAGTGCAGATTCTGGGAACTCTGACTGGCGGCGAGCGGAAATCCGGCGTCCGCGTTCGCGCTGGAGACACCCTCAGGATCGAAGACATCGACAGCAATCGAAATCGCGCGACAGTGTCACGCATCGGGCTTGGTCAGGCCTGATCGCTAACGCTTACGTTTTCATACAGGATTCATACAGATGACTCAAACACTCATTGTCGTCGCCGCCGTTCTCGTTGGCGTGCTCGGCGTCATACCACTAATCGTGTCGTCGTTCCTTCGTAACGTCGAGGCGGGAACGATCAGAATGGTGAGCTGGCTTCAGGGCAGCACGATCATCTACCGCGGCCCTGGTAAATCGAAAGAGGTTCCGCTCCTTACGACGGGCACCACACTGTCGAGCAAAGCGATCAACGTCGATCTCGACATCACCGATCAGACCGCCGATCTCGATCGCAATGGCACTCCCCAGCCGATCAAGGTGCGCATCCTCGCGAGCGCGATCGTTTCCGTCGGCGATACCGATACCATGATCAAGACCGCCGCGAACCGCTTCTTCTCGAAGGATGCAGCGGATCAGGAGAACATTCTCATCGATCTTCTCAGCAGCTCCGCGCGCCGCGCTATCAATCTTCTCACGCACGACCAACTGTTCTCCGCCAAATCAGCGCCGCCGCTTTATGCGGGAGCTAGCCAGAGCGCACAGCTCACCGCCGGCTCGAGTCAGGCTACCGCCATCGCTGCCGCCTCGAACCAGTCGATGGCGATGACTCACCCAAGTGAAGTGGGGCTGGGCATGGAGGACGACGATGATCCTCTCGCGGTGATCATTCGAAAGGCCTGCTCGAGGGAGCTCACCGATCTCGGACTCACCTTCAACTCGCTCAACATTAAGGTCGTGCAATCCGAGGTGGCGGAATCACGGCGGAGACAATCCGCCGCGGAGGCGCAGGCGAACGCCGACATCGTCACGGCCCAGCAGGCGCGTCGCGCAAAGGACGCGCAGCTCGAAGCCGAGCGCGTGATCTCGGATAAACAGCGGGAGCTGGAGCAGACGAAGGCGGCTAACGCGGCGTTGATCGCTGAGGCCGAGGCCAAGAAGCAGACAGCGCTCGGAGTTCAGCGCGTGGCGGAGCTGGAAGCGACGCAGATCGCGCAAGCGAAAGCAGACGCGGAAAAGATGCGCATCGAGGCCGAAGCGAGAGCCCGCGCGGAAGCAATTCGGATCACCACCGTCGCGCAGGCAAACGCCGAGAGCATTCAAAAGGTGAACGAGGCAATCAAGGCGGGAGGCGAGAGCTACTTCAGGTACCGTCAGATCGAGATGATCCCGGACATCGCCCCGGTGATCGCGGACGCGCTCGCGAAGGCGAAGCTCGTCACTATATCGGGTGATTCGTCGGAAGGAGGAGCCGCACAATCCGCGACGAGCAACATTACCAGTGTGATTCAAACAGTATTGGCAGCGCAGCTCGTGTCGAGCAGTGGTTTGCTTCAGCAACCAGATAACGCCCGAGACAACGGTAAACCACAAAGTCCTGTGGCCGCTCCGCCAAGCGCGCCCCCTGTCACGCCACCGGCCAAAACTGGCTTTCGTTAAACTGGCGGAGCAACCCTTCGAGGGGTTGGCGCTCGGGTGGAATTCGGGTGTTGTCGAACGGCGTGCTGGAGCGTACCTTAGCGGGAAATCCACAAAAGGCCCATGACATCGTCTCCGACGGTCGGATGCGAATGACGGGGCATACTACGTTGAGGCCCACCCAAATGACCCATCGTAATGTTATCCGGTTTTTTTCGGCCACATTGGTCGCCGCACTCGCGCTCGGCTGCACCGACACCCCCACGGGCGCCCCGTCGAACGGCCTCATACAGGTGAGTCCTCTGTCCGCCAGCGTTAAGGTCGGGACCACCAAACAGCTTACCGCGACGCTCAACGGTGCGGCTGCGCCGGTGACTTGGGAGAGTAACAACCAGGCCGTCGCCACCGTTACCTCCGACGGTCTGGTTGCTGCCGTGGCGTCCGGGAGAGCGTCTATCACCGCGAAAATGGTGAGCGATCCAACCCAGATCCGCTCTGCCAGCATTACTGTTCCATAGGCCGCCACACGGTCAAGGTGTTTTAGCCGGCGAAGCGATTTCGGCTCACCAGTGTAGGACAGGGAGCCACGCTTCTTCTCGGGTGTTCTGATGGTCGCTACACTGGATGCACTAGGAAGAGGATTCTGCGCCCTCGCGAAAAAATCGCGAGGGCCGCAAGCCGTTCTTTTGCTAGTTCTGCCGGGAATCGCGGGCGCGCAAGTGCCGGCCACTGTGAGTGGCGTCGTACGGGACTCTCTCGGTGGTGGGGTGATTGGCGCCCGCGTAAGCATTAAGGGCTCTGCTGCCCGTGCGACTACAGACTCTGCTGGCGGATATCGTGTGACCGGTGTTACTCCGGGCGCTGCTGTTCTCGATGTACGACGGCTTGGCTATCGTCCAGCCTCCATCCCAGTATCCGTCGGACCGGGAACAGAAGTAAAAGTTGATGTCGAGCTCGCCCCAGTCCCGGAGCAGCTTGCGCCGGTAGAAGTCCGGCGGAGGCCAGAGGCCTACGACTCCCGCCTGGCGGGCTTTAACGAGCGCAAGTCGAAGCACGTGGGATACTTCGTCACACGCGAGAAGCTCGATCGAATGAGCTCCGGAAGGTTCGTAGACGCGCTCCGCGACATGCCGGGAGTTTCATTGCGCACGCTGCGCGGCGGAGTGGCGACTGTTTCACTCCGCGGAGCCCGATGCGCGCCGGTCTTTTATATGGATGGATTCCCAGCGAGAGCCGGCGTGATGGATCTGGACATGATCGATCTGTCGGGAGTCGAAGGCATCGAGGTGTATGCCGGAATGTCCAGCATCCCCGCGGAGTTCATGTCTGTTGCGGGAGGCGAGACCTGCGGCGTCATCGCCGTCTGGTCGCGGCCCTATCGTCCCAAATCACGGAGACGAGAGCCAATATCCCAGGACGCGCTGGAGCGCCTTGTCGCCGAGCAAACCGTTTATACTGCCGATCGAGTGAGTCAACCAGCAATGCCCATTGGTCGCACCCCTCCGTCGCCCGTCTATCCCGACTCGTTATACGCTGCGGGTGTTCCCGGTCGGGTGGTGGCAGAATTTATAGTGGGGGAAGACGGGAGAATCGAAGAGGGCTCGGTTGCGATTGTTTCCTCCACTCACGCGGATTTTGCGACTTCAGTCCGGTCCGCCCTCGAAGGGGTTGTCTACAGGCCGGCGTTACTCGACGGGAAGCCAGTAAGACAACTTGTACAGCTCCCCTTTAGCTTCGAGCCCAGTGCGGCGCCCGACAGTGTTCCTCCTCCTCGCTAGAGATTTCGGTCGACAGGCGAGTCTCATGGCATTGCCCGCCGAATAGCTAACGCCCACCGGCGAATCCCGGCACCAACCGGGTTCAGCGAAATTTGTACTTGTCAAGCAGCCAACCGCGTGGCATTTTCTCGTGCGAGCTACTGATCGGTTGATCCGTAGTAAGGAAAAAAGGCCCACCCAGCCAAAGTCTTTGTCATCAGCCGCGCCTCCTCGCGTGGGCTGCTGCGTGGAATTTGATGGGGCGGACCTATCGCTTTCACCGGTGGCGAGGAGGTACAGGATGAAAGGACTAGCAGGTAAGCGAATCACCACGGCTCTCGTGGCGCTGATCCTGGGGCTGTTTGCAGCCTCGACAGCGCACGCACAGGCAGTTCTCACAGGGCGCGTGACTTCTGATCAGGGTGTTCCCGTTCCGGGTGCGGCAGTTGCCATTCCGACGCTAGGAGTGCGGACCCAGGCGGACTCGGCTGGCTATTACCGGCTTGCTATTCCCGCTCGAGCCGAGGGTCAAACAGTGACAGTGGTCACCCGATTCATTGGGTATTCCGCGGCGCAACGTACGGTCACGGCGAACGGTTCCCAAACGCTCAACTTCACACTGGCAGCCGATCCATTCAACCTGACCGCGGTCGTCGTTACTGGGGTCGCAACGGGGACTGAACAAGTCAAGTTGCCGTTCACCGTGGCGCACGTATCCGAAGAACAGGTCTCCAAGGTGCCTGCATCATCGCCCGTCGCTGCCCTCGAGGGCAAGGTCGCGGGAGCGCGCGTCAGTTTGGGGAACGGGACTCCGGGCGCGGCGCCATCAATCCGTCTCCGCGGCTCGACGAACCTCGCAATTGGTGGAAGCTCTCCGCTGATCATTATCGACGGCGTCGAGACTCGCTCCAACATCTCTGACATCGATGCGAACGATATTGCGTCGATCGAAGTGCTGAAAGGCGCTACAGCGTCATCGTATTACGGCTCAAACGGCGCCAACGGCGTGATCAACATCACGACAAAACGCGGAAAAAATCTGCCCGAGGGAAATGTTCAGGTTATCTCCCGCAACGAATACGGCCAGTCATCGATCGCGCACTATCCTTCGCTGAACACCAGCAGCCGTTATCTCCTGAATCCTGATGGCAGCTTCTTCCTGAGCCCAACGGGTGCTCCGGTCATCGGAAGCAATTACTTCGACATTCCTTACGCTACCAGCGGACCTTTCGCCTTTAGAAATCAGCTCAAGGAATGGATGCAGAAGGGCGCGTTCTACAGCACCAATGCGCAGGTCGGAATGCGTCGCGGGAACACGAATTTCGGCTCGTCCTTCACGAGCGACCACAACGCGGGTGTTCTCCCACTCCGCAAGGGTCAGTACCGCGAGAATGCACGCGTGAACGTCGACCAGGGCATCGGCGACAAGCTTGATGTTTCGCTCAGCATGACCTACGGAGCCGTCAGGAATGACGTGCACACCAGCACATTTGGTGGCGCGGACGCGTTCTTCGCCATGATGCAGGCTCCGCCGAACGTAAATCTGGCGACTCCATGGTTTGAGCCGACTGGCCGGGATACGACTCTGTACTGGAGGGAACTCCCCTTCGATCCGAGCGCGCGCGGTAACCCGCTCTATCAGCTCGCGTACGAGAGATACGGCCAGAACCGCGATCGTTTTCTGGGCTCAGCATCTGGCCGTTACCGGCCGTTTAGCTGGTTAAGTCTCGACGCAAACTACGGTGCCGACAGACTGAACAACCGGGAAACCACCTACGATCCTAAAGGCTACCTGAGCATTAGCGGCGAGCCTGGCAACGGCAGTCTCGATCGCAGGAATTTCATTAACAACGCGTGGAACGGGCAGGTCGCAGCTACCGCGATTGGTCATTTTTTCAATGCCATCAACACTACTACCCGCGTAGCGTCGATCTATGAGCAACTGAACTACAGCAACTTCGAAGGAAGCGCGAGCAAGCTGAATGTGCTCAACACGCCGACCTTCGATGTGGCAGACCCCTCGCAGTTTTCGGTAACGTCGCAGGATCAGCTCGAGCGCAACGTCAACTACCTCGTTGGTCAGACATTTGACATCAAGGATCGCTACATCATCGATGGAATGTGGCGCCGAGACGGGTCGTCCTTGTTTGGCTCGAACAACCGCTGGAAGAACTTCTATCGCATCTCCGGCGCGTGGCGCGTTACAGAGGACATGCACATTCCTGGGTTCCAGGAACTGAAGCTCCGCGCGGGTCGCGGAACCGCGGGCCTGCGTCCGCAGTTCGCCGATCAGTACGAGACCTACAGTGCCAGTGCGGGAAACATCACCAAGAGCCAGGTCGGTAACAAAGATCTGAAGCCTGCTATCGCTACTGAGGATGAGTTTGGAATTAATGCGACGGTCGCGAATCGGTTCAACCTAGAGCTCGTCCAGGCCAACCGTATCACACGCGGCGCTTTCCTCGCAGTGCCTTTGTCGCTGGCCAAGTCCGGCGGCTTTACCCAACAGGTACAAAACGCGGCCGATATTTCCTCGAGGACTACCGAGCTGAGCCTCGAGACGGAAGTATTCAACCGGCCGAACTCCAGCTACTCGATCACTTTGACAGGTGATCACACGAAGCAGGTGATCGATCGCCTTGGCCGTGCACCATTCCGCGTTGGCGGACTGGGTCAGGGTCAGGACATGTTCTACTATAAGCAGGGCGAGCCTCTCGGCATCATGTATGGCCAGAAGTGGGTTCGTACCTTTGCGCAGCTCAAAGAAAATCCGGCCAACGCAAACGCTGTCGAGTCTGATTACTCCGTGAACCGCCTCGGGTATCTCGTCAAGAATACCAATACCGGAGCACTCATTAAGTACGTCGACGCCAACGGCATCGATCAGCACGTCATCGGAAACGTGAATCCCAAATACAACTGGGGCCTCGCGAACAATCTCCGCTTTAAGAACTTCTCACTCTATGCGTTGTTCGACGGACAGCATGGCGGGCAGATCTACAACTTCACCAAGCAGTGGATGATGCAGGACTGGCGTGCCGGTGATATGAACATGGCCGGTGTGCCGGATGCAGAGAAAGTACCGGCGACGGTCTTCACCGGAAGCCTATATAACGGTCTGGTGGCAAGTGACTACTTCGTTGAAGACGGCTCTTATGTAAAGCTTCGCGAGCTGTCCGTGTCGTACGATGTGGGCTCGCGCCTGTTGCAGGCAACGGGTATCAACCGGTTCGCCAGCGGCGTCAAGGTCGCACTCATCGGACGCAACCTGTACACGTGGACCAAGTACACCGGCTTTGATCCGGACGTCACCGCGGGTGGTGACTTCAACTTCCGAGTCGACGGATTCCGCTATCCAAACTTCAGGACTCTTACTGGTCAGGTGGAGTTGACGTTCTGACCCCCACTTTGACATGGAGCTACTAAAAATGATGCGGTTGAAGAAGCGATATTCCCTACTCGGGGTGGGCGCGCTGCTCTTTACGAGTGCGTGCAATAACCTCGACGTTACTAATCCAAACCAACCGGATATTCGGAGAGCACTGTCCTCTCCCGAAGATGTAAAGTCGCTGGCCCAGTCCTCGGTTCGGTCCTGGTACATGACCACCGTGTCCGCTGGTCCTGATGACAACGGAGATCTCGCGCCGTACCACTTTGGTTGTGTAACGGCGGACGTTTGCACGGGTAACTTCGGAAATTTCGGAATGCGGTTCAACAATCTTGAGCCGCGGATTCCCTACGGGAACTCAAGCTCGGGTGGTGACCGGAGCGTAGCCGAGACTCCATGGAACTACAACTACGGAACCATCGGCGCGGCAAACGACGTGCTCCGCGCAATCAAGTCGAATGGTGCGGATTTCCTCGGCAGTTCGGACGAGACGGAGAAGTACAAGGAGGAAGCTCAGTTCTCGCAAGCGGCTTCGTACCTGTACCTTTCGATGGAATTTGATCAGGCATTTGTCGTTACCGAAGACAACGATCCGGTGGCCAACCCACCGACCCTTGTTCCTCATACGGCCGTACGCGACTCCGCTATGCGAATGTGGAATGATCTCATCGCGGCGAGTGCTCAACACAGTTACACGTATGCGTTGACTGACTTTCCCATGCCCGATGGGGCTCTAACATCGCAGCGGCTAAACCGCATCGCCAACACTATGGCAGCGATGACGCTTGCGTATCACCCGCGGCGTCCGGCGCAGTCGGCGAGCGTCGACTGGGCAAAGGTTGCTGCCTATGCGGACAAAGGCATTGGTACCGGCTCCGCAGGCGCGCCCTTTGACGTGGTGGTTCAGGAGGACCGGAACCAGTGGTGGTCCTATCTGGCCTCCTATGGTGATCGGCAAGACTGGATCCGCATAGATCACCGGGTGATCAATCGGATGAACCCGGCGGTTCCACCCAAGTACAACGGTACAGATCCACCGCTCGGATCATCTCCTGATGCTCGATATCTGTCGGACTACACCTACAAACCGCCGCCGATCGGCGACCCGGGACGTGGTATATATATGCAGAGCGACTGGTACCATAGCCGCTACAAGTTTACCGCTGGTGGCCAACCGGGGGCATACACCGGGAACGTTCCGTACCTCCTCGCGGCCGAGAGCGACCTGATCCGCGCAGAGGCTTTGATTCGGTCAGGTGGAAGCCTCCAGACGGCTGCTGACCTCATCAACATCAGCCGCGTTGGCCGAGGAAAACTCGCGCCTGTATCTGCTGCTGATGGAGCATCTGGTCTGCTCGATGCAATCAGTTACGAGCGGGACATAGAGCTGACCAACACTAGTGGCACTACTCTTTACTGGCGTCGGGCGGTGACAGATCAACCAATCCAGGCCGGAACTCCGTGCCAGCTCCCGATCCCGGCCAAGGAGCTGGAGACGCTCGGAATGCCGATCTACACCTTTGGCGGCGTCGGAAATGATGCAGCTTGCCAATGATTAAAGACAGTTGAGCGGAGCCAATGGTTTAGCTCCGCTCAACCCGGGGAAACAACACAGGGCGGATCGTCGTGATCCGCCCTGTGTTGTTT
>CADDZN010000104.1 GCA_902812375.1 bacterium
TTCCGGTCGTGAGCACCGAGGGAGAGCCCGCGCGCGGCCCTGGGTCGGCACGCCGTGAGCCCCCGGCCGGTAGTCATATTTTGCAGTTAGCCCCGTCCGGTAGTTTTTATTTTGACCTTGTAGTTGGCTCATGGCAGCAACTCCTTTACTCGATGTAGACAATGTGCGGCCGCGCCGGATTGTACAGTTCACGAGCGTCAGTTCCGAACGTCAATCCGCGTCGTGCATGGCAACTTCAGTCGAATCGATTCAGCTACCCCGCTACGACATCTACTCGTCCGCCGAGCTGCGACTTCTCTACCAGTTGTTCGAGGAAGCGCAGCGCTCACGCATCGCGCATGGAGAGCGACTGCGCGCGATCTTCCAGGGCAGGTCCGGTTCCGGGACCGAGACACCGACGGACAACGTCGATGCACTCATTAAAGCGGTATCTCGCGGCGAGAGCGTCGGCGCTCCACAAATTCTCGAGCATGCGTACGCGCGCGCGGTTCGCGGTGAAACTGAAGCTGCTGCGGCTCTCGCGGAGGCGGTCGAGAATCATCCAGTGTGGCCCTGGCTCTCAGGTGTAAAAGGCATTGGAGCTCTCCTGGCGGCCCGGCTTCTCTCCCGACTCGATATCACGCGCGCAAAGACTCCTTCTTCCTTCTGGGCGTACTGCGGGCTGGGCACCATCCCCGGCGTCGCGTACAGGTGCTCAGAGTGCGGCTTCGAGGTCGCGTATCCTGTTGGCTATCGCAGTCAGGAAGCCCACACTACGCGCTCAGGATCCGTCTGCGTGGGGGAGCTCGAGCGAGTTGAGGACGCCAACGCAACGCGCGTGGCGCCAAGGCGGAGTCTTCTCGGGGGTCGCGCCGGGTACGATGCGCAGGCGCGCAAGTCATGCTATCTGATAGGTGTGTCAATGCTGCGTTGCCGCAGCGAGTATCGTTCGTTTTACGATCAAGAGCGCGGCAGGCTGGCAACGTTTCGCCCTGGGTGGGCCACGAAGCGTTGTCACCTGTCCGCGCTTCGTCTAATGGAGAAGGCATTTCTCCGCGATCTGTGGATCGCGTGGCGCAAAGCGGCAGGATTGCCCATCGTCGCGCCCTATTTCCCGAGAATTGATCAATCGCTGTCCGCGTGACCCGCGCTAACCGAAGCCTATGTCTAAGAGTCACCCAATCAACCCGAGCGTTTTTCGGTTAGCGCGGCTGCGCAGTCTTTTGATCTTCATTGCCCTCACGGCGAGCGCCGATGTCGGGAGCGCTCAACTACAGCAGACCGCTCCAAGACCTTGTGCAGACGATATCGAGCGGCATCGGTTCGATTTCTGGATCGGCGAATGGAATGTCACAACGGAAGGTGGTACGCCTGTCGGCAGCAGCGTGATCGAATCAGTGAGCGGCGGCTGCGCGCTGCTCGAGAACTGGACCAGCAATCGCGGCGGACACGGTAAAAGTCTCAACACCTACAATCCTGCTCGCCATCAGTGGCAGCAATTCTGGATCGGTCAGGACGGCGGCGTTGGCGAATATCGCTCGAGTAACTTCGATGGGAAGAGTCTCGCGTTTTTCATCAGGGGCGAGGCCGATTCACTTGCGCTACAGCGCCTCACGTTCACGCCAGTCGATAGCGCAACGGTGCGACAACACTCAGAGGCTTCGAAAGACGGTGGGAAGAGCTGGACCACGCAGTACGACTTCCACTACCACCGCAAACCGAAGCAATAGTTATCGCTGAAATCGATAGCCCGCTTTTCGCACGGTGATGAGATGGCGCGGCTGCGCTGGATCGGGCTCGAGCTTGTTGCGAAGCCTCGCCACGTGCTGATCGACCGTGCGAGACGTTACGCCGAGGCTATAGCGCCACACCTGCTGCATCAACGTTTCGCGGGAGACGATGTCTCCGCCTGATTCGATCAGGTAGGCGAGGAAATCGAACTCCATCGGACTGAGCTCGACGGGGTTGCCGGACCGCGTCACGGTTCGAGTTCGGAGATCGACGACCACATCGGAAAATCGGAGCTGCGACGCTCGCGTACTTCCGTCCCTGACTTGGGTGGAGGCCCTGCGCGCCTGCGAGATCCTGCGAATGATTGCCTCGACACGGGCGAGAAATTCCAGGACTCCTACAGGCTTCACTACATAGTCGTCGGCACCAATGCGAAAACCCTGCACCTTGTCGACTTCCTGATCGCGAGCCGACAGGATGAGAACCGCCGCTGCGCCGCCACTCGCGCGATAGCGCCGCAGTACCTCAAAACCGTTCGTGCCCGGAAGCATCAGGTCGAGCACAACGAGATCGGGATCGTTTTTCTGCAGCCACCGGAGGCCGGCGTCGCCATCCGTGATGCACTCGACCTTGTAGCCTTCGACCTCGAGGCTCGTTCTGAGTCCCAGCGCGAGTGTCTCGTTGTCCTCGAGGATGAGAATCGAGTGAGCGACATCCGCGTCAGTCGGCGCAACAGGTTGCCACGAGTGCGTCATGGTGCCGATCCGTTGGTTGCGCCGAGCATCCCGAGGGTGAAACGGGTGCCGCCCGAGGGTGCATCAGACAGGTAAACGTGTGCGCCCATCGCTGTCGCCAGATCGCGCACGATCGCGAGGCCGAGTCCCGCTCCGCCGGTGCTGTCGTCGACGGTTCCACCGAGACGTACGAAAGGCTTCCAGACGCGGTCGCGAGCGTCGGCCGGGATCCCGGGACCTGAGTCATCTACCCACAAGCGAACGAGTTTTTCGTCTTCGTGCGCCGCGATCGTGATCGTCTGTCCCGTTGGACCATACTTGGCAGCGTTGTCCAGAACGTTCACCATGATCTGTCGGAGCGCGCCCGGATCGCCCTGCGCCATCACGGGGGCGTGGATGTCGACGTCGATGCGCATCTTGCGCGCCTGTGCGAGTGGCGCAAAGAAGTCCGCCGCTGTTTTTACCACGCTCGTTACATCGAATGATGTGGATTTGATCTGTGCCCCGGGTTTCGCCGCGGCAAGCACTGAATTGGACAGCGCTATCAGCCGGTGCGTTTCAGTCTCGATTATCTCGAGCGAGCGTTCGCGCTCGGAATCCGAGCGCGTGCGGCCGAGCCGGAGCAACTGCACGAACAGGAGAATCTGCTGCAGCGGAGTGCGCAGCTCGTGCGATACGTTCGCGAGGAATCGCTCCCGCGCCTGCACCAGCCGAACCTCGCTGCGCAGGGAGGCGAATCCGGCAATCGCGAGCACGATGCTGGCCGCCAACAAAAGCAGCGACGCCGGCACCCGGGATTTCGGAATTCCGCCGACAACCAGAAAGCGCGCGACGTCGGGACGGAGTGAGACCCAATAGATGGTGCCTCCGATGAATGTCAACGGACTCACGCCGTAAAAGTCCGAGGATGGTCCACCGTGTGGGGCCTGATAAATCTTGCGGTGCTGCATGTCCGTAACGGTCAACGTCAACAGAGAATCGGCGGGCATCCCCGACGGCCACCAGCCACGAATCCGCTTCTTCGGGTCGTAGGGACTGTCCATTGGCGGCGGCTTCACTCCCTCCTCGGCGTAGCCCGGCACCATCGGTGGAAGAACGCGAACGACTTTGTACAAGCCATTGAAGTCCATTGTATCGCGAACGCCGTAACACGACCGATATCCATACACGGCCAGCAACCTGTCCGCGGAATCGTAGGCGGGTGCGTAGGCGACTGTTTCGCGCCCGCCGGGAGCGTCGACGAAGACGTAGCCGAACCGCGCGCCGCGTATCCACGGTTTCACAGCGAGCTTGGGCACCGAATCGCGAATGATTCGCTCGATCTCCGGCGCCGGTCTACTGCCAGCGAAGGTGACTGAATGTGAGGGCAGCGTTACTCGAAATCGATAAATCGGCCACTGCGCGGGTGGCCCGCACTTCTCGGTGCTGTCGGGTACGGCGGCCAAAATACTCGCCGGAGGAAGGGCACTGGCGACCCAGGGCTCGCTGGGATGGATCGGGATGTACGCCTGGAAAAGCGTCCGCTCCCGCGCGAATGAGTATGCGCGCGACGTGTAGATGTAGCTCGCGAACTTTGCATAGTCCCGCACGGTACGCTCTGCGGCCGCTTTGCGCTCCCGGGCATTGATCATGGATTCCCGCACGGCAAGCGCGGAAACGACGACAATACCGAGAAGCGCGCCACCAAGCAGCAGTGGTCGTGCTCCGTATGTACGCATTGCACGGAGGATAGACATCGTATTGGACGGGTGATCCAGCCAATACAATATCTCGCGCGGCGGATTCCCGCGCACCGGACGTTGTATGCGAATTGTAAAACTTGGCACGTTGAAGGAGCGTGGCGCCACGGATTGCGCTAAGCACGTGATCGCGGCGCTCGACGTCGGCGCCAGCCGGGGTTTCACCGGCGCACGCGGACAATTTGTATACAAGGCGACTACAAATCCGTAACAGCTTCGGCACCGCTGAATCTCTTACACGCCTTTACGCTCACTCTCACATTGCGGATACAACCCAACCGAGGAGAGTCGAGCAGTATGCGAAAACTACTCTTGTCAGCCATCTCCGCATTCGCGTTGACGGCGTCGACAGCGTTCGCTCAGAGCGGAACGACTGTGACGGGCCGCGTGACGAGCGATGCGGGAGCGCCCCTCGCGGGCGCAAGCGTATTCATCCCCGAGATGAATTTCGGGACACAGACGAGTGACGACGGCAGCTACACTTTCGTCGTTCCGGCGAGCCGAGCGAACGGCGCGACGGTGACGCTCACGGCGCGCGTGATCGGTTATTCGGCGCGATCCGCAGCTATCACCCTTACTCCGGGCGGCACGGTCACCCAGAACTTCACGCTCGCCGTAAATCCGTTTCATCTGGGCGAAGTCGTAGTGACAGGTGCGGGTACATCGACGACGCGCGAGAGACTGGGTGTTACGATCAACTCGGTCGACAGCTCCAAGATTCGACGCGCGTCCGAGCCGCAGAACATTGTCTCGGCCCTGGCGGCGAAGGCGCCGAACGTCGTGGTTCGCACGCAGTCGGGTGAACCGGGCGCGGGCGCGTCCGTGCTGATCCGCGGCGCCGCGTCACTGACCGGGACGAACCAGCCTCTGTTTGTGGTTGATGGTCAACCGATCGACAACCAGACGGTCTCTACCGCTACGCTCGCGGTGAACGGCGGATCGCTCGGGGACCGGCAAGGGGGAATTGCCACTCCGAACCGCGCCGCGGACATCAATCCAGCCGACGTCGAGAACATCGAGATCCTCAAAGGATCTGCTGCGTCGGCGATTTATGGTGCGCGCGCGGCGAACGGCGTGATCCTGATCACGACCAAACGTGGACATACCGGGCCCACGCGCATCAGTCTGTCGTCGACGGTGAATTTCGACAACGCCCGCCTGGTTGACCTCCTGCAACACGACTACGCGCAGGGCTCTCTCGCGCGGACCGTTCGTGGCGTTCCTTCTCCGATTCCGGACGCAACGGTTACCTGCGGTGACACGCCGGATTGCGCGCCTATCGCTGGCAGGACGTCGTGGGGCGCGAAGCTCCCCACGGGCACACCGACCTACGACCATATAAGGGAGCTCTTTCAGACCGGAACAACCGCCGACAACAACATTCAGGTCTCGGGCGGCAACGATCGGACGAGCTTTTTCTCTTCGGTCGGCCTCACCAATCAGGTCGGCGTAGTAAAGGGCCCGAACAACAAGTACAACCGAGCGAGCTTCCGCCTCAAGGCAACCCAGGAGGTTGGTAGCAAGCTGACGCTTGGCGGCAATTTCAACTACGTCGATTCGCGCGGAAACTTCGTGCAACACGGAAACGATGTGTCAGGATTGTTGCTGGGCGCTCTCAGAACTCCACCAGCATTCAACAACACCAATTACCTGACGGACCGCGGACTTCAGCGCACCTACCGTTTTCCAAATCCGACGAGCGTCGAGGCCTTCGGCTGCTGCGCGTACTACGACAATCCGTTCTTCGTCATCAACAGTCCAGGCAACCGCAGCGAGCTCGGACGTACCATCTCCAACTTCAACATCGACTGGCGTCCGCTCACCTGGCTGAGCGTCAAGGAGACGCTCGGCGGCGATTACTATGACGATTCCCGTCTGCAGGCGCTTCCGCTCACCTCGGCGAACGACGCCGCGGGGAGCGTAATTCGCGCGGAGCAGACCAATCTGGTGATCGATCACAACCTGCTCGCCTCGGCAACGTGGTCGCGAAGCGAAAACTTCAACGGCACGTTCACAGTGGGACAGAACCTGAACTCGCGCCGGTATCGGTCGCTATCCAGTCAGGGCGAAGGTCTGATCGCGCCGGCGCCGCTCGCAATCGAGAACACGGTTTCCCAGACTGGTCTCGAGTTCAAGTCGCTGCGTCACATCGAGAGCTACTTCGGGCAGGGCGAGCTCAATTTCTACAACCAGCTCTATCTGAACGCGGGTGTGCGCAACGACGGCTTCTCGACCTTCGGCGCGTCACAGCGCCGTCACAACTTTTACAAGGCGTCGGCGGCGTGGACAGTCTCCAATCTCTTGCACGGCGGAGATCAGACGGGCCTTTTGAGCTTCGCAAAGCTGCGAGCCGCATACGGCGAGACCGGACGGGAACCGGACGTGTACGCAGCGCTCAACGCTCTAAGCACCGTCACGCTGTTCGGTTCGGGGTACGGTGACGCGCTCAAGACCTCGATCGGAGGTGTCCCAGGAATCACGAGCAGCCTTCGCGTAGGCAACCCGGCGCTTCGTCCGGAGCTGCAGCGCGAGAACGAGTTCGGCGGCGATTTCGGCTTCCTCAATCAGAGGGTCGACCTCTCGGTGGTCGTCTACAACAAGCGATCGACTGACGTGATTCTCCCGATAACAGTCAACGCGGGCGCCACCGGATTTACCAGCGCTTTCAAGAACACGGGCGCACTGAGCAACAAGGGCGTCGAGCTCACGCTCAACGCGCGTCCGTTCACGACAGAAAATCTGGCTTGGGAAGTGGGCGTGCAGTACGGCCGCAACAAGGGTAACGTCACAAGCCTGGGTGGCGCGGAAATCTTCGATCTCCTCGAGGGATTTGGCGCGAGCGAGGCGGAAGGCGCTGATGTGCTCGGCTACGCGCCGGGCGTCATCATCGGCACGGCGTTCGTGCACTGCGGGCGCGGGACGCATGTGGCGGTTCCGGGAATCAACGGAGGCAACACTCTGGAGGACATCGACGCACTGTGCGCGGCGACTCCGGGCGGGTACAAGCCGAACGCGCTATTCCTCGGACCCGATGGACTGCCAATCACTGACCCACAGGTGAGGGTGATCGGCGATCCGCATCCGCACTACACGATGTCATACACGACATCGCTCAAAGTGAAGAACAGAATTACGCTGTCGGGCTTGCTCGACGTGAGAAAGGGCGGCGATGTCTACAACGGCACTCGCGGAGCGCTCTACGTGTTCGGTACACACAAGGATACCGATCGCCGCAACACTGTTGGGCAATACGGCGTGAACTACGATACCGACAGGTACCCGTACGTCGCTGGTCCGGGCGCTGGTGTCGTCGGTCTAAAGACTCCCGAAGATTGGGAGAACTGGATGAGCATTGTCGGGACAGGCGGCGGATTCTCCGGCCCCTCGGAGCAGTTCATGGAGGACGGCAGCTTCGCCAAGCTGCGCGAGCTGTCGCTCACGTTCTCGCTCGACCAGCCGTTCCTGAAGCGGCTCACCGGATTCAGCTCGGCGGATGTTCGTATCGCCGGTCGCAATCTGAAGACGTGGACCAAGTACCGCGGTCTGGATCCCGAAGTGAACAACGCAGGATCCGAATTCCTCACGCAGGGGCTCGATTGGTTTGCGAATCCACACACGAGGTCATTCGTGCTCTCATTCAGCCTCAACCGGTAATCCAGGGAGAATTGCAGTGATAAAACTTCGATATCTCGTCGTGACTGCAGCCGCGTTGATGGCAACGGGCTGCAAGAGCGACTTTCTGACGGGCGGAGATTTGAGCACTGATCCCAACCGTCCCAACACAGCGACCGCGAATCAGCTTTTCGCGGGTGCCGAAGCCGCAATCTGGGCACTGCTCGGCAGCGATCCGGCGCGCGTCACGGGGATGTGGGCGCGCCAGTTCGCCGGCGGGCAGAACCAGTATCAGAGCATTTACAATTATCTGTACGACGAGGGAGTACAGAGCGGATTCAACGCGGGACTTTATGCTGCGGGCGGACTGGTAGACATCGTACGCGCGCAGAAGATCGCCACCGAAGAGCAGAACTTCTCGCTGCTCGGCATTCTGCAGGTGCAGGAAGGAATTACGATGGGTACGGGTGCTGATCTCTTCGGCAACCTCGTGTACTCCGAGGCATTGTCCAACAAGGACAATCCCAAGCTCGACGACCAGCTCGCTGTTTACGATTCGGTGCAGAAAGTTCTAAGTGCCGCGATCGTGAACCTCGCGAAGACGGCCGAGACCAACTCTCCACCGAGCGCGGCGGATCTCGTTTACTTCGGGGATACGGAATCGTGGACAGCGTTGGCGCACACGCTCAAAGCACGCTTCTACATGCATACCGCAGAAGTGCGTCCGGGCGCCCACGCGCAGGCTCTTGCCGAAGCAAGGCAGGGAATCTCCTCGGACGGGGGAAATTACTTCGGCGCGTTCACGACGAGCGCGGCAGAGCAGAACTTCTACTACCAGTTCGAGGTTCCTGCGGGTAGAGCAGGGTACCTGATTGCGGATCCGCAATTCGTGTCACTGCTTCAGAGCCGCAACGATCCTCGCCGCGCGGATTACTTCAACGCGGCCGGAACGAGACTGAGCGGCGCGCGACTGGCTCCGGATTTTCAGCAGCCATTCGTGACGTACGATGAGAACACGCTGATCTGGGCGGAGGCCGCCTACCGTACTGGAGATCAGGCAACTGCTCTCAACAAGCTGAATGAGGAGCGCGCGAACCATGGTCTGCCGGCGGAAGCTGTCGCGGGACAGGCGCTACTCAACGAGATTCTCATCGAGAAGTACATCGCCGATTTCCAGCTCGGGCACGAGGCGTGGAACGATTACAAGCGCACGTGCACGCCCAATTTTCCCCCAACGCAAGCGGGGAAGAAGATGCCCGGGCGGATGTACTATGATCCGAACGAGCGTTTGACGAACACCAACATCCCGCCCGCGGGAGAAGGGTTCAACGGAACTCGCAATCCGAACGATCCTCCGAATGCGGTGTCAGATGGAACGGGCGCTGCATGTCTCGCCGGATAGCACGCTCGCGCGCCATCTGATGGGCAGGAACTGGGTCCGGTTTGCATCTCGCGAGCCGGGCCCAGATTTGTGTAGTCCTCAATCAGTTCGCGATTCTAGTCAGTTCTGAGCCCATGGCTCTCGGCTCATAGCTCGAGGACCGAGGGCTGAGGACCAACGGCATTGATAAT
>CADDZN010000105.1 GCA_902812375.1 bacterium
GAATGTCGATGGTCGTCATCGATCCGACGACGGGATATCTCGCGACCGAGTGGTGCCCGGTGACAAGAAACGAGTACTACAAGCCCGGGACCGAGCCGACTGTTCCGTGTCCGGTTCACGGTCCGGATAGTGGTGATCAGGAAAATCCCGACTGGGCGAATCAGCGCGACTGGTCGAATGATTTTGGCAAGAAAATCGGTAAAGCTCTGGGCAAGATCTTCAAATTCTAGCGGCGAGCTCCGAGCTGCATCTTTGCGCGGGTCGTCGGTCGGGGGTGGGACTTCCGAGACAACGCTCGCTCGGGCGGAGCCCCCAACTGCGTTCGCTCGCTCTGCTCGCTCACGGGTCTCCTGGTCGCTCGCTGAATGTCTCGTGCGCCCCACCCCCGACCGACTCCCCAATCAGAGATTCGTTCGAAGCCGGCGCAGGATTTGACGCTCGCGTGCCGTCGAAGCTCCCGGGGATGGCGGCTAACGCCGCCGTGCTAATCGCGCGTGCTGTTACAAATCTTTGTGGGAGAGGGGGCGTGTTCTCCTAGCCCGCTTTTCAAAGCGAGCGCGAGGAGGAGACGCATGAGCGAGCGGAGCGAGCGAATGTAGTGAGCGGCTCCGACCAAGCGAGCGTAGCGGGCGTAGAGGACGCGCCCCCTCGACCCAAGCAGAGATGCGTACTAGACGAGCCCGAGAAAATCGCGCGGCGATGCCGAAAAGCCTGGGAAGATTCGGTCGAGCTCGCGAGCACCAAGATGGTGCGACACCACTTCGGCGAAGACTGAACGGAAGTCGGTCGTGAGTGCTAAGTCGCGGCCCTCGTAGAGTTGCTCTTGTTCCAGGCCCGGCCACTTGCCGTGCACTTTGCCGCCTTTGACGTTTCCGCCGATCACGAACAACGCGCCGGCGTGACCGTGATCGGTGCCACGGTTTCCATTTTCCTTCGCCATTCTTCCGAACTCCGACATCGTCATGATCACGACGTCGTCCATTCTGTCGCCAAGGTCCTGCACCAACGCCGCGATCGAGCGCGAGAAATCGTCGAGTCTCTGCGCGAGCTGACCCGTTGACGCGCCCTGGTTCACGTGAGTGTCCCAGCCGCCGACATCGGCGAATGCTACCTCTAGTCCAACGTTGGCCTTGATCAATTGCGCGATCTGCAGCAGCCTCGTTCCGAATTGCGATCTCGGATACTGCGCGCCATTCTGCGGCAGATATTTCTGCGGGTTCGCGGAGCGGAGCATCTTCACGGCGTCGAAAGTCTCCGTTCCCGTCGCATGCACCAGATCCGCCGAACCGGTCCGATAGAGCGCCTCGAGACGCTCGGCCGAGCTTCCCGTTGCGCGCACGCTGAACTCATCGAGGCTGTTCATCGCGACTGTCGGTGCTGGCCCCTCGAGAATCCGTGGCGTCTGCGGCGTCAGTGACACCGCGCGGAACGGAGTCTTGGCGAGGTTGCATTCGTCGCAAGTTCCTTTGACCGCGAGATAGCGATTGAGCCAGCCGTCGGTTGTGCCTTTTACATCAGGCGTGCCGGTCTCCATGTAATCCTGCGCGTCGAAGTGCGAGCGCGTGGTGCTCGGGCTTCCGACGGCATGGATCGGCGCCAGAATTCCGCGATCATAAAGCGGCTTGAGCGGCGCAAGTGCCGGATGCAAGCCAAAGAAACCATCGAGATCAATTGCGCTCTCCGCGCTGCCTCGCGATGGCTGTGGAATGCTTATGGAGGGACGCAGCGCGTAGTACGACTTCTCGCCGTGCGGCACGACGATATTGAGCGCGTCCGCGGCTCCGCGCTGGAAAAGACAGATCAGGACTTTGCCTTTCGGCGCTTTGAGCAGATCCATCCCGAACGCCGTGCGGCGCAGGAAGCTCGGACTCAATCCCATCGTCACGAGCGCCAACGCGCCCGATTTAACAAATGCTCTGCGTTCCATTTTCAATTACCTCGAGTTACCTGGAGCCCATGACGCCGAAAGTCGATACGACTCGCTTCGAAAGAGCTCGCCAAAGTCCTAATGCCTCTGAAATTCCGGTGATCCCAGCGCGAGCCCCACGATCTGGGTGAGCCCGTTCAACTGCGGAATATTTCCAAGCCCGCGACCCTGCAGCGCCGCGCGCTTACCACCACCGTTTTGTTTGCCCCGCGCAAGCCGAGCATTCACAGCTTCGTCACCCGGCTGGCTCGTCATACCGGCCTCCGCGGAATCAGTCGCCGACATGCCGTCTCCTCCCGCTTCGCGCTTCCCGCTTCCCGCCTCCCGCTCAGCGCTTCCCGCCAACAGCGGATGCTCTCCCGACAACAACACCGCGCGCGTATCAGGCGAGACCATCCCATTGAGAATCGTCGCGACCACGGCATCGACCTGCTTCTCACGTGGCGCCGATTGAATCGTATCGAGCGCGGGTACTGCGCTGATGTTCACGCCCGGCAGTCTTCCGGCAGCGGCCGCCATTCCAAAATTGATGCGATTGAGAATCGCGCCGGTATTCATCCACGCATCGCTGGTCTCCGGCCACCCATTCGGCGCCTGGTGTCCGAACACCGGCTGCCCCAGATACGCGATAACCTGCGCACTGCGCGGAGTGCTATCGGGCTGCGCGTCAAGCGCGCGCATTGCGCTTGTCACAACCTCGAACGGCGTTTTCACCTTGCTGTGAAACGCCTGCTGCGAGAAGAACTCGGGCGACGTAATAATCGCGCGCAACACTTCGCGGATGTCGCCATCGGTCTTGAGATAGACCTGCGCCGCGTGATCGACTAGCGCCTTCGACGGTGAATCGCTCACGAACCGCCGCGCCAGCTTGAACGAGATGAAGTGCGCGGTCGCAGGGCTCCTCGCCAGAATGTCGAGCACGTCTTCAGCGTCTTCCATCCCGCGGCCCGCTGACAGCTTGTGGCCGAGGACGACCTTTTCACCTGCGTCATGCACCTGCGGACGGAACACAAATCCCCCACCCTGCGCCGGCGGCTTGATCGTCCAGCCAGTGAACGCACGCGCAACGTTGACGACGTCCTGCTGCGTGTATCCACCATCGACGCCGAGCGTGTGCAGCTCGAGCAGCTCACGACCGTAGTTCTCGTTCAATCCCTGCCGTTGCCGCTGCTGCACGGGCCGCTGCACCTGCTGCGCCCGCCGCATCCCGCCGAGCATTCCCGCAATCCCAGGCCGACGAATGCCGCCAAACGCGCCCGGCCTCCCGCTTCCCGCTTCCCGCATCCCGCTTCCCGCCAGCGTCGGTCTCGTGCTATCCGCCATGCTCCGCGCGTTGTCGAGATAGAACAACATCGCCGGACTCTTCGCCACCGCTTCGAGTAGATCGCGGAATTTCCCCAGCGCGTGCGGACGAATCACGTTCTCGTCGAAATCGACGAGATAGTAGGGCTCCGGCGCGCCCTTCGCCGCGTAGATGTTGAAGTGATTCTCCCAGAAATCGGTCATCACTTCCTGGAGCTGACGATTGCTGCCGACCGCGCGGGCAACCCGAGAAGACTGGAGCTGCGTTACTACCTGTCGCCGTGAATTCGCCTGCTGGCGCGCCTGCTGCATCGCAGCGTCGTCCATCGCGTTCGCTTTGGTCGTGTCCGCGCGATCGCGCTTGGCTTGTCTGCGCTCACGCTGCTGAACGACGTAATCCTTGAGGAGATCGTTCTGGTCTGCATGCAGCACCGAATATTTCGCGAGGAACTGCTCCATCGCCGAGTCGTCGATCTTTTCCGGATGCAACTGCTCGTCGATCCACTTATCGAGACCGATGCTCCGTACTTTGAGCACATCACCCGGCCTCGGCCCGAAAGTCAGCCGGCTCAATGCCTGGATGATTTGTTGGTCTGCGGGTAGCTCTCTAACGTCGGCACGCGCGAGGGTTGCCTTCGTCGACTTTGTCGCGGCCGAGGTTTGTGCGGACGCAGCAAGGGGAGCGGCGATGCAGAGCGCCGCGGCGAGCCGGATCAGTTTTGTGACGCGCATTATGGACCTCTTCATGTTCCGTATAGTAGACGTCCGACCTTACAGCGGCGTTAACCCCAGCTATTCGCCCGTGAAACCGAATGCCAACCTTCCAGCGTATTCCCCTATCTAATAAGTGTCGCCAAGCTATTGGCTCTCTTTAACCGTACTCGATGACCTCGATCTCCGAACGCCTCGTCGCCGCCCTGGGCGGATCCTACACCATTGAGCGTGAGCTCACTGGCGGAGGCATGGCGCTCGTGTTCGTGTGCGACGATCACGCGCTCGAGCGGAAAGTGGTCATCAAGGTTTTGCCGCCCGAGCTCGCCGCCACGGTTTCGGCGGAACGCTTCCGTAAAGAGATCCTCACCGTCGCGAAACTCCAGCATCCGCACATCGTGCCGATCCTGAAGGCAGGCGACATCGACGGGCTTCCATACTTCGTGATGCCGTATGTCGACGGCGAATCGCTCGACATTACTCTGCGTCGGCGCCACACACTCGGCGTTCGCGAAACACTGGGCATCATGAAGGACGCGGCCCGCGCGCTGGCATTCGCGCACGAGCGGAACGTGGTCCACCGCGACATCAAACCCGGCAACATTCTGCTCGCGTCCGGATCGGCGACAGTAACCGACTTCGGTGTGTCGAAAGCGCTCTCTTCCGCGCGCAGATCCGGCGAGAAGCCCAATGGTCTGACCAACACCGGCATGTCGCTCGGCACCATTCTGTACATGGCGCCGGAGCAGGCCGCGGGCGATCCCGACATCGATGGCCGTGCAGACATCTACGCCCTCGGCGTCACCGCTTACGAAATGCTCTCCGGTGCAGCGCCGTTCGCGAACCTCAGTCCGCGCGAGATGCTCACCGCGCGTCTAACGCTTCCACCCCAGCCGCTGTCGAGCGTCCGCAAGGATGTTCCACCTGGACTTGAGCGGTTGATCGCGCGCTGTCTCGCGATCGATCCCGCCGATCGTCCGCAAACGGCAGCTGCACTCGTCGACGCGCTCGAGGATCCGGAGACGGTCAGTGCATCGACAGTTATATCTGGCTCAACACAAGTGCGTCGCGGCAGTCGCGCGATTCGTCGCGCACTCGTTGGCGGACTGGCTCTCGTTGGCGCAGTAGCAGTGAGTGCGGGGATTTACACAAAAACGCACCCGAACACCGCTGGCGCTGAATCGAGCTGGACTGCACCGAAAGTCCGAGACCTCGGCGTTGTCGCTGTAATGCCGTTCGTGAACCTCGGTGCTGATTCGAGCAACGCGTACCTCGCGACGGGCGTCACGAACGCCGTTGCGGGGAAGTTGATGAAGACGGCGGGGCTAAGGGTTCTCGCACCGGGACGTCCGCGCTCGGTGCGACGTCGCAGCGACACCGCCTCGACGGCGAGCTTCGATGCGCGTCTCGTACTCGAAGGAACTGTGGAGCGCGTCGGAAATCGGTTGCGAGTAACCGCGAGGTTGAGCACCACCAATGACGACGTGATGCAGTGGGCAGACGTCTACGATCGCGACGTCAAAGATGTTTTTTCGGTCGAGGATGAGATCGCATCGGCGATTGTGGCTTCGGTGTCGCCGATGACTGCGCAGACAAGGCAGTAAGTCGGCGCGCTATCGACACTTAGCCAAAGGGCTAAAATAGCCCTTGCTTCGGTCTTTCTTCGGGCATACTTTGGGAATCCATAAGCCCGGATGAGCGCATGTCGAAGACCGATTCCTCCTTCAACGCCGACCAGTACGCCACCGTCGCAGACCGCATCGAGCTCTTCTATTCGCGGTTCCCGGAAGGCAGAATCAACACCGAGCTCGTCGCGCGCGAGGATGGCGAGATCACCTTCAAGGCTTCGGTCTACCGGAGCGCCGCCGAAACTTTAGCCGCCGCGACTGGCTGGGCCTCCGAGCGCGAAGGCGATGGTGACATCAATACTGTCGCGTGTCTCGAGAACACCGAGACGTCCGCCGTCGGACGTGCTCTCGCCAACCTTGGATTTACCGCGAGCACCAAACGCCCGAGCCGCGAGGAAATGGAAAAGGCAGTGCGGGTGAGATCCGCGTTGGCGAAGCGTGGGTTACACCCAGCCGGAAATAGCGTGCTCCATTCTCAGGCGAACGCCGCGGACGATGTGCTCTATCTCATTGCCAAAGCGGAACAGAAAGGACTTCCCTGGCAACGCGCCGAGATTCTGCGGAGCCGAGTGAATCGACTGCCTGGACTTCCGCCTACTCGAGTAAGAAAAATCGAAACGACTCTCCGAAGCTGGATTCGAAGACGCGAGCTGTAACACCCTGGGGTGCATCTCCTGGAGGAACACAAGTCACACGAAAACGGGAGGTTACTTGGAGAGCGGGAAGGGCGACGGGATTGTGCGTGCGGGGGCGAATTTGCGCCTCGCATCAACGCGCTTCCCGACACAGAACAGTCTCGTTGCTGGCATTCGTCGCGGGGATGAGCGTGCAATTCACGACCTCTTCATTCTTTACTCCCCTCTTCTCCGCGATCAGGCGCGCAAGATGAGCGTGCCCGTCGGGGAATGCGCGTCTCTCGTCGAGACAGTGTTAGGCGATGTGGCAATCCACCTGTCCGAAGTTGACGTCGCGCCGCGCGACCTAACACAGTATCTGGTGAATGCGCTACGTAACCGCGCGCGAAATCGACACAGGAACGAACGCCGTCACCGCGCTATCGACGAAGCGGCCTACGGTGAATATGGAGAATCCAACGAGAGAATCGTGGCAGAATGTCATTCAGAGTATGGGATGCGGACTGCGCGATCCATCGACGAGACCCACGATGCGCCTCTTCGCTCCGCGATTTCCAAACTCGCGCTGAGATCCGCAAAGGAACTTACTCGCGATGAAGTGACCATGATGGTCGGCATCGGCCGACACGTGCCGCTTCGCGACCTCGCGGAGCAGCTCGGCCTCAGTCATGGCGCGGCACGTGTGCGCGCGTCACGGTTGCGCGAACGCTTTCTTAAACTTGCAATGCAATACATGCGCACGCTTGAGCCGAGGGAGAAGCGCGAGCTCCTGCGTTTCTTCCGGAGGGCAGAAATCAAGTTCTCGGATAGCGCCGAAGGTACAGATGGCCGCCGTGGCGAAGCGAATGGCGACCCGAACTCTTTAAGGGAGAAGTCATGAAGTACGACGAAGATTTAATCGATGAGCTGATGCGACTCGTCGCAGCCGATATCGAGATCGGAGAAAGCGCGGATGCGTATCGAGGCGAGCAATTTCTCGCCTGGTTGGCCGAGGATCTTCGTGCCGGACTGAACGCAGAGGAGCGGGTGAAAGACGAGTTGGATGCGTCCGCGTTTGGCCGGCGCATCTCGGCGGGAATCGCCGCGCGACGCGCCGAAAAGAAGCTGCCGAGACGTGCGCTCAGGCAACGACCGGCGTCCTCGGTTGCGCTTTGTTCTGAATCGTTGTTGCAGGCAGCGCGAGAAGGATGTGCAACGTTACTGGATCTTTCAGTCGCGGCTGGCGTCGGTCGTGAGCTTTGGGAGGAGCCATGCGACGAATGGCTCGAGCTCCCCGATGACATTCTTCCCTCAGAGCGTTATCTCGCTCTAAGAGTCGCGGGCGACAGTATGTCGCCAGTGCTCCAGCCGAGGGATGTGATTCTTATCAAGCTTGGATCCCAGCCAGCGATAGACGAACTCGTTGTCGCGCACATTCCCGAGCAGGGTTATGTGGTGAAATACGTTTCCGCTATCAAGGAAAACCGAATCGAGCTCAGTTCTTTCAATCATGAATACGATCCCGCCGCGATCCCAAGGAGCAACCACGCTATTCTCGGGGCGGTATTGGCGCGATTCCATCGTGAATAAATGAAGTGATGTATTGTGATCGAGAGCCTCGCCATTGCGCGAGGCTCTTTTGCATCGCGGCAGTGCTGTAACACCCTGGGGTGCATCTCCTGGAAGGATCAGAGTCGCCGCGCGACCGCGTCGCGATCGCGATCCATGAACAGGAGGACACTCACGATGCGATGCATTCGCGCTCATCGCGCGCAGCGAGGTGCATACCGCGCGGCGGTAATGCTGGCGACAATCGCGGCATTCTCTAAGGCGAAGGCGCAAACCTATCCGCCGCAGCCATACCCTGGGTATCCGCCGCAATACCCGCAGCAACCGTATCCGTATCCCCAGGTGCCGCCGGTCGGCTCCGTGCCGAGCCAACCGGGCACTCCGATACCTGAATACCACACTCCGCTCATCATCGTCGCGGCGCCGACTCAGGGGTCAACACTACCCGACGACAAACCCGTCGTAGTGCTGCGATTCATGAGCAACGAGCCGACGGATCCGATCGACGCCTTGACGTTCTCCGTGACGATGGATGGAAAAGACAAGACGCCGCTGTTCCAGCTGACGCAAGGCGAAGCCTGGGGACGGATTGCGGAGCCGAGCGAAGTACTGACAGCGGGTTCACACGACATCGCCGCGCGGATTTGTACGGCTCACGGCGAGTGCGGGACAACCAAAACGACCGTGACTGTGGTGAGCAGCAGCTCAGTAGCACAGGTCGCGAATGGGACAGCCGCGGTAAAGGCAAAGAAAAAAGCAAAAATCTTCGACGCGGTACTGCAAGCCGCACGCGTCCTCTTCCACTGAAATCCACAAACGCAGAGCGAGAGCTCCTCTAACCAGAGAAAGAAACTATGTATCGAACCTTTCGAACGAACCATACTCGCGCCGCCCATGGCGCCTTGATACTTGCGCTCATGTTGTGGACGCATGCATCGGCGGCGCTTCCGGCGCATCCACGCCGCCCAGCGCTTTGGGGGACCAGGCACGTTCTTGACCGTGCCCGAGGGATGCACGCGTCTCTACCGACACATTTCCCAACCGTCGACTGGAGCATGAACAATCCCGATTTAGAGAGCCCAACTGTCTGTGAGGTGTCGTGCTTCGCGGCGAGCTACAGCTTTAGCACCGTTCCGTATTACAGCCTCGATCAGGCACGGAACGTAACACTCGTGTACAACGGCGACCAAGCGAATCCGAGGCCGTTTATCTACGCTGATGTCTACGATGGCGGCGACGGCACCTTGGTAAAGCAGTACACGTTATCGGCGACGCTGAATGGTGCCGCTGTGACTTTTGTTAATGGCTTGACGTCGGTCACCTACCCCGGCCCGGCGTACTCGGGAGCGACCGTGAGAGTCGCCGGCCAGTTCGACGCTAGAAGTTATTCTACTGACGTATACCCGCTTTCGATCACGATGCGGGTGACGTATATGGACAACGCAATCGTCACCAAGACGACGAGTACTCAACTCATGATAGTAAATGAGGCGGGTTCTCAGATCGCCAAGGGCTGGACGGTTGCGGGTCTCCAACGGCTGCGGACAACTACGAGCCCTGGCTATATGATCACCAATGGCGACGGAAGCGCGACCAGATTCTCCGCGCTCGGAGCA
>CADDZN010000106.1 GCA_902812375.1 bacterium
GCTCAGAGCTATTAGCTAAGCAGCTCTCAGCGAAGGAGCTGTTAGCGAAGACGGCTCACAACCAGAATTCGATCAACTAGCCACGGCTCGGCTTTTGTCCTCGGTCCTCGATCCTCAATCAGTCCGCAATTATCAATGCACTTGGTCCTCAGCCCTCGGTCCTCTAGCCAAGAGCTGAGTATTCTCCGCTGACATAGCGGTCCTATTTAATTCCGCGTCGATCCTTGAGCCCTGCCTCGATGGAAACCCTGAGATCGTACGGCACGATGGGCACCGGAAAATCGGCGCTTCGGTTCCAGCCGAGTGAGCGAGCGCGAACCCGGATCATTACTTCCTGCGCTTCCGCGGGATCGCCGAATGGAGTTTTTCTCCAGCGATAAGATTCGCGCAGGATCTGCGACGTCATGCGGAGGCTCGCCATCGAGGCGTGCGATGTCAGCGTCACCAGCGCGCCGCCCCCTTCGCGCGCCGCGCGCGACAGACGGACCGTCTCGGTACCTTCGGGCTCGATGCCTGCCACTACTATCAGAGCGAATCCTCCGCAACGCAGAAGCTCCTCGGCGGCGCGGAGTCCGTACTTTCGACTCTTCGGCCGAACCAGAATCGGACCTTCTTCCCAGAATGGGCCAGCCACGGTGCCAAGCCCATCGACCCATACTGATCTCTCGCCCTGATCGACAGTCGTGTGACACGCAGCCCTGAGAACTGCAGTCGCGCCGCCCTGCGGCATCCAGACGGTGAGCCTCCCGCGCGGAAGACCACGACCGGGCAGAATCGCGTCGAGCGCTTCGATACCTGTCGCGACCGGCTCCGCCGTCCGGTGAGTGACCGGAGTCGCATCGGGAAACCGATGCTCGATGAGTGCTCGAATGGCGGCGTTTTTATCGGACATGGCTCTGCTATTCTATCCCGAACATATCCCGAAGGCAAGAAGGGTGCTCGGACCTTCGCTGCGGGGTACGAAGATATTCAGTAATGAGTGTCCGGCCTGATTTATGAATTACCTTGCGGACCGATATCCCCCTCAACTCATCAACGCTCTCACGCTAAATGCCAGTATTTGTGTCTGATAAATCAGCTCTTGTCTCGATCATGGCGGCCTTCGCTGTCGCTGCATCCGCGGGATGCGTAGCGAGCAAGGATGCGCGGCCGTCTCCACTTGGCGATTCGCTATCGACTGCCGCGGCCAACTCATCCACACACCAAACCCAAGTAGCGAACGCGTCGGGTGTGAGCAGTGCAGTCTCGGGAAGCACAGGCTCGACGACAGGCAATACTCCTGGCGCAGCCACGGGTCGAACTGCATCAAGCACAGCATCCTCGACGGGTAAGGATTCCGCCGCCAAGGATCCGCCGATCAGCGTTCCGACCGTGAAAGGACGCACGAAGAGGGACAGCCTCGAATTGGTAAAGGCGGTGAGGGAAGGAATGAAGACTCCCGGGTGGCCTGTCAAAACTCCGCCGCCACTGCCGGGATCGATTCTCCCGGCGCATAGAATCGTTGCCTATTACGGCAATCCTCTCTCGAAAAAGATGGGCATCCTCGGCGAGCTTCCACCGGATCAAATGCTCGCGCGGTTCGACAAGGAAATCGCCGCGTGGCAGAAGGCCGATCCCACGCATCCAGTGCAGCCGGCGCTGCACCTAATTGCCGTCGTCGCTCAGGGAGCGCCGGGGAGAGATGGCAAGTATCGCCTGCGCATGACGGACAGCTTGATCAACATGGTGCACGGCTGGGCGCAGCAGAAGCACGCAATCCTGATCCTCGACGTACAGGTCGGACAGAGCACGGTGCAGGAAGAGCTACCGCGCCTAATTCCGTTCCTGAAGCAGCCGGATGTGATGCTGGCTATCGATCCCGAATTTTCCATGAAATTCGGTGATCCGCCTGGAAAGAAGATCGGCACGATGAATTCAGCGGACGTGAACTACGCTATCAACCTTCTGGCGGGACTCGTGACGCAGTATCATCTGCCGCCGAAGGTGCTCATTGTTCACCGCTTCACGAGGCCGATGCTCAAGGATGCGAAAGGAATAAAGCTCGATCCGCGGGTGCAGGTCGTGATCAACATGGACGGTTGGGGCCAGCCGTGGCTCAAGTACGACTCATATTCATCCTACGTGGCCGACGAACCGGTTCAATTCACGGGATTCAAGCTCTTTTATCACAACGATACGAAGAAAGGAGATCCGCTCCTCACGCCGCCTGAAGTGCTGATGCTTTATCCGAAACCCATTTACATCCAGTACCAGTAGCGCCGACAATCCTCGCCCGCGCAAGTTCAGTCCCCTATTATTGAGCGGTCGTCATGCGAATGGCGACCGCTTTTTCATTGCGGGCCGGAGGACAGCATGACGACAAGAAGAGAATTTCTCTCGGGAATGGCAGCGGCCGGCCTCGCCGCGCAGCCAGTGTTCCGCGAGCGCGCGATCCGCTCTCTCTTCCGCGCCAACGTAATCGCGGGCGATCGTGCCCCACACGCACTGGCTGACGACGAGTCGTACTGGGCCGAGATCCAGCGCGCGTTCGACTCCGATCGAACGATGATCAACCTGAACAACGGCGGTTGCAGTCCGACGCCGAGCCACGTGTTGGAGGCGATGATCCGCGATCTTCGCTTCTCGAACGAGCTACCCGTCGAGCACATGTGGCGGGTGCTGGAGCCGAGGATCGAGAGCGTGCGGCGAGATCTGGCGCGCGAGTTCGGATGCGATCCCGAGGAGATGGCGATCACGCGCAACGCGTCCGAAGCGAACGAGATCATGATTTTTGGTCTCGATCTCAAGCGTGGCGACGAAGTCGTGATTACGAATCAGAACTACGGCCGGATGATCACCTCGTGGGAACAGCGCGCGCGTCGCGAAGGGATCGTCGTCAAACAAATCTCCTTCAAAGTTCCGCCACCGTCCGACGATTATCTCGTCGACAGATTTCGCGAGGCGATAACTTCGCGCACGAAGGTGATCGAGGTCACGCACATAACCAATCTCACTGGGCAGATCATGCCAGTCCGGCGGATCGTCGATATCGCTCGACCGCTGGGCATCCAGGTCTTCATCGATGGCGCACACGCTTTCGCGCACTTCCCATTCAAGCGCGACGATCTCGGGGCCGATTATTACGGGACGAGTCTTCACAAATGGTTGCTCGCTCCCGTCGGCACCGGGTTTCTGTACGTGCGGAAAGAAAAGCAGAAGAATCTCTGGCCGCTCATGGCCGCGGCGGCAACTCAGGACACCGACATCAGGAAATACGAGGAGATCGGAACGCATCCGGCGGCGAATCACAACGCGATCTCGGCGGCGCTCGCGTTTCACCGCGGTATCGGAGTCGAACGGAAAGCAGCACGACTTCGCTACCTCCGCGACCGCTGGGCAAAGCGGCTGCTCGCTGAAAGTTCACGCATCGCCGTCCTGACGCCGCTGGATGATCGGCAGGCTGGTGCGATCGCGCTGTTCAACGTCGAGGGAATAGACAGCGTCAAGCTCGGCGCGTGGTTACTCGGGCAGCATCGCATCGTGAACACGCCGATCATTCACCCGGAGTTTCGCGGCATCCGCATCACGCCCAACGTCTATACCACTCTGGACGAGATCGATCTATTCGCGGACAAGGTCCTGGACGCGGTAAAGAAAGGGATTCCGGCATAACGGTGCGCGGGCAAGTGTGACCCTCGGTCTCCTCGCACTCTTACTAGGAGTCGGCGCATTCGGCGCTGGATTACTTGGCGCGCTCACCGGGCTCGGTGGTGGTCTCGTCGTCGTGCCGATGATGACGATCCTGTTTCACGTGGACCTCAGATATGCGATCGGCGCATCGCTCGTCTCGGTGATCGCGACATCGTCAGGCGCGGCGGCCGCTTATGTGCGCGAAGGCTTCACCAACGTGCGCGTCGGAATTTTTCTCGAGGTCGCTACGACCACTGGCGCGCTTACTGGAGCAGCGCTGGCTGGATTCATTCCCACGGCCGCCCTTGCGATCATGTTCGGCCTCGTCTTGCTCTACACGGCGTTCCGGTCGTTTCAATCGCACGAGGATCATCCGCTCGATCTACCCGCGGATCCGTTGGCGATAAAACTTCGCCTGGGCTCGACCTATCCGACGAGAGAGGGAATCCGCGCCTACTCCGTTCAGGGCGTGAAGGCCGGATTCGCGCTGATGTTCGTTGCTGGCGTGCTCTCGGCGCTGCTCGGGATCGGGTCGGGGATCGTGAAGGTTCTCGCAATGGACCGAACGATGAAGCTTCCGTTCAAAGTCTCGACGACGACGAGCAACTTCATGATCGGTGTAACGGCGGCCGCGAGTGCGGGGGTGTATCTGCACCGCGGCTACATCGAGCCAGCGCTCGCCTTCCCTGTCATGCTCGGGGTACTCGGCGGCGCGCTTCTGGGCGCGCGAATTCTTTCCGGCGCGAAGACGATCCTGCTTCGGCGGATCTTTACCGTTGTCGTGGTGATTCTCGCGCTGGAAATGCTGTACAAGGGAATCAAGGGCGCGCTGTGAGCGAGCCGGTCCAAACCCGAACCATGGATGCAACCAGAGATCGCCAAGACGAGAGGATCGAGCGAATAATAGGACGACTACTGCAGATCGGGGTGCTCACCGCCGCGGTGGTCGTGCTCATTGGCGGGTCGATGCTGCTCGCTCAGTACGGTAGCATTCCCGCGAACTTCGCGCGGTTCAAAGGTGAGGACCCGGTGCTCAAGAGCGTCGGGTCCATCGTGCGCGCGGTGATGACAGGAGATAGTCGAGCGATCGTACAGGTAGGCCTTGTCCTGCTGATAGCGACACCCGTCGCCCGTGTCGCGCTGACCATGGTAGCATTTGCCCTGCAACGCGATCGCGTGTACGTCGTCGTTACGGCGATAGTGCTCGCGCTGCTCCTGTACGGATTGTTCTGGGGCCGAGCGTAGCGACCACCCTTGGCGCCCGGTTATCGCCACAACTTTTCCCTACCAAAATGGTTCTCCTCAAAACTGCCTCTCTGCTGATCATCTCGAACATCTTCATGACATTCGCGTGGTACGGACACCTGCGCACGCTGAGTGGCAGGAAATGGTACATCGCGGTTGTTCTGAGCTGGTGCATCGCTCTCTTCGAGTACACGTTCATGATTCCGGCGAACCGGATCGGCGCGACACAATTGACTCTGGCGCAGCTCAAGATCCTGCAGGAAGGGATTACGCTGGTGGTCTTTGTGCCGTTCGTGATTTTTTACATGAGGCAGCCGTTGCGACTCGATTTTTTGTGGGCGGCGCTGTGCATCCTTGGGGCGGTGTTCTTCATGTTTCGGGGGCATACGGTCTAGGTGCTGGCTTAACTGCAAAAATTGGCAGGGGAGCTAAACTGCAAAGGCAAAATAAAAACTACCGGCCGGGGGCTGATGGCGTACCGGCTGGTAGCTCCGCGCTGGCTGTTTCTGCGCGCGCATTGGCAAAGGGGGCACCAGAAAGTAAGGCTAACGCACATGCGTTCTGCGCTAGAATCGTGTCGCACATTCAAAGGAGCTCCCCCTTCCCCCTTTCCGATCATGAGCGCTGAGGGACAGCCAGCGCGTAGCCCTGGGCCGGCACGCCATGAGCCCCCCGCCGGTAGTCATATTTTGCAGTTAACCCTCGCAGCCAGCCGCCAGGAAGGTTCAAACGGCCCGAATCTCAGGGTACTTCCAGAACGCCCACAAGGAGTACCCGAGCATCACAATGCCGCCAAAGAAAATCGCCCACTGCACCCCAACGAATTTTGCCATCGCACCCGCAATGAACGACCCGATCGGTGTGAACCCGACGTAGACAAACACGTACGTTGCCATAACGCGCCCACGCAGCTCGTCGGGCACCACCGACTGCAGGATTCCATTCGCGAGCGCTCCGTTGATCAGCATCGCCAATCCAAGAAGCAGCAGCACTATCGCGGCGAGATGAACCGTGCGCATGAGCGAGAACAGAATCGTCAATCCGGCAAATGCGTACGCGGTGCCGTTGAACAATCGACCGCGCCGGATTCGCGCGCCCAGGCCAGCAAGTGAGAGCGCCCCGGTGAGAGCTCCGATACCGACGAACGTCAAGAGCAATCCGTAGCCACTCGCTCCGGTATGCAGCACATCACGCGCAATCACCGGCATCATCGTCAGGTACTGGAACCCGAAAATCGAGTAAATCGCGATCACACCCATCAGTCCGGACACCGGTCGTGAGCTTCGGATGTAATCGACCCCCTGCTTCAATTGCTGGAATGGTGAGACGAGATGCTGCAGGGGCATCCAGCGCGGCAGCCTGATGCGCATCAAGCTTCCCAACACCGCGAAGTAGCTGAGCGCGTTGATGCCGAAGCACCACGCGAGTCCGTACCTGGCGAGGATCACCGCGGCAATTGAAGGCCCGACGATGCGCGCGAGGTTGAAGCCGCCGGAATTCAGTGCGATCGCGTCGACGAGATCTTCTTTCGTTACAAGCTCGACAATCATCGCCTGTCGCGCCGGAATCTCGAACGCGGAGATGAAGCCGCCCATCGTAGTTAGCGCGAGCAGCCAATCGAAGTTGATGCGCCCCGACCAGGTGAACCACCAAAGCGCCGCCGCTTCCACCAGTAGCAGGGCCTGGCAGATGATCACGATCCTGAGCTTGCTCCGGCGGTCCGCGATCACTCCGCCGTAGAGCGACAGCAGCAATACCGGGAAGCTACCCGCCGCGCTCACCACTCCGACGAGAAAAGCGCTATTGGTGAGCTCGAGCGCCAGCCAGCCCTGCCCTACCTGCTGCATCCACGTTCCGATGAGCGAGACGGTCTGGCCGGTCCAGAAAAGCCGGAAGTTCCGGTGGACCTGGAGCGCCCGGAACGGATTGATGGACCGCTTGAGTGGGCGCGCCGGAGTGAGGGCCATGGCAGAGGATTATACACACCCCACGCCCGGGTTGTATGTTAGAGATATGCGGTTCCACACCTACTCCAAGTTCAGTCCCGAAGCCGCTGATGCAGTCGATCTACAGGCGCTCCTGGACAAGCTCGCGGACTTTTTGCTGCAGTCGGGATTCGCCTCGGGCGGACAGAATTTCAATCCCTACTTCGACGATTTCGAGTCAGAGCCTGATCGCTCGGTCGAAGCGCTCCGTCAGGCGATTCTCGATGCGCTCATCGAGAGCGGTCAGTTCACCCCGGAGTTGCTCGAAGCGTTGCGTGGGGATGGCACCAGGGAGGCGCAGGACAAATTGAGTGAGCTGCTCGACAGCCTCATTCAGAAGCTTGCGGCAGAAGGTTATCTGAATCTCCAGGCACCTCCGCAGGTGCCCGCAGGTCACCAGCCAGTTACGGGCAAGGGCAGTCTTGCGCAGGCAGCATCCAAGAGTGTGCAGTTCAACCTTACCGACAAAGGGATCGACTTCCTCGGCTACAAGAGTCTGCGACACATCCTGAGCTCACTCGGCAAATCAAGTTTTGGCTCACACGAGACGCCGCACCTTGCAACCGGAATCGAATCCGATGGCTACAGCAAGGAATACGAGTTCGGCGACGTGCTCAACATGGACGTAAACGAGACGCTCAAGAACTCGCTCGCGCGCACAGGCTCGCTCGAAGTGCCGATGGATCTCGACTATGGTGATCTAATGGTGCGGCAGGCCGAGTATCGATCATCGTGCGCGACGGTTCTCATGCTCGATACCTCACACTCGATGATTCTCTACGGCGAGGATCGGTTCACCCCCGCCAAGAAAGTCGCGCTCGCGCTCACGCATCTCATTCGGACACAATTTCCCGGCGACAGTCTAAACGTCGTTCTCTTCCATGATTCAGCGGAGGAGATTCCGCTCGCGACGCTGCCGCAGGCGCAGGTCGGTCCGTACCACACCAACACCGCCGAGGGGCTCAAGCTCGCTCGACGATTGTTGATGGCGCAAAAGAAGGACATGCGGCAGATCGTGATGATCACCGACGGAAAGCCCAGCGCGATGACGATGCCGAATGGGCAGATCTACAAGAACTCGATGGGCCTCGACAGCACCGTCATCGCGACGACACTCCGTGAAGTCGCGAACTGCAGGCGCGCGGGAATACTGATCAATACCTTCATGCTCGCGCGGGATCGTGCACTCGTGGAGTTCGTGAAGCGCGTCTCGGAGATCAGTCGCGGCAAGGCGTACTTCACGAACACAATGACACTCGGGCAGTTCATTCTCATGGACTTTCTGAAGAAGAAGACGCAGAAGATCTCCTAGTCACACCCACAAACCACAACACAACAGACGGAATGCGAATCACGAGAGTTGTCTACACTCTGGGGATCATGCTCACCGCGGCGTGCGCATCGGTTGCTACTCGCGGCCCCGCGACCACGCGATACGACATGCTTATCACCAACGCGCGCATTGTCGACGGCACCGGCAATCCCTGGTACCGGGGGAGCGTCGCAACGATTGGCGATCGCATTGCCTATATTGGTCCTTCGGTTCCGGGGCTGACGGCGCGGCGCGTCATCGACGCGAGGGACCAAGTCGTTGCGCCTGGGTTTATCGACATGCTCGGACATTCCGAGTTCGCGATTCTGCGCGGACCGCACGCCGTCTCCAAGATCACGCAAGGAATCACCAGCGAGATAACGGGCGAGGTGAGCTCGGCGTGGCCGAACATCGCGCTGGGCGAGCAACCCAATCCGCGATACCCGTGGCGATCGCTCGGCGAGTACTTCGCGTTCCTAGAGAAGAACGGAACCGCGATAAATCTCGGAACCTACGTTGGCACCAGCTCGGTGCGTGAAGCGGTGATGGGTCAGGCGACTCGTCACCCGACCGACGCCGAGATGAAGCAAATGGGAGCATTGATCGACTCGGCCATGCGCGACGGCGCGTTCGGTGTCGGAACCGGACTGATCTATTTGCCGAGCACGTTCTTCTCGACCGACGAGCTGATCGCGCTGACGAAATACGCCACGCCGTACAAGGGTGGATACGCCGCGCACATTCGAAGCGAAGGCACTGGACTGCTCGATGCGATTCGCGAGACTATTCGCATTGCGTCCGAAGCGGGAACCTGGGCGGAGATCAGGCACATCAAGTCGCGGTCGCTGGAGCAGATGAAACAGGCGGTCGCGTTGATCGATTCAGCGCGCTCAGCGGGAATCGATATCACCGCCGATCAATATCCGTACATCGCGAGCGGCACGGGGCTGGCGGCAATGCTCAACACCTGGGTGCAGGAGGGTGGCCCGGATTCCATGGTGGTTCGGCTCAGGGATCCGGCCGTGCGCGCCCGACTCAAGTCAGAGCTTGCGGCAGACAGCGCCGCGGGAATTCGAACAGCGGCGCGCACCATGGTGAATGAAGTCGGCGCCGATTCGCTCAAGATCTACGAGGGCAAATTCCTCACC
>CADDZN010000107.1 GCA_902812375.1 bacterium
GGGCAACACAACGAGCAGGGCCGCTTCCGATATTGGAATCACGACGTCAACCTGCGCTGATGTGACGAGGCGTTCCAGGTCCGACAGGAACGATTCCGGATCACGCAACGGGTCAGAGCATTTGTAGCTCGCGCTGCAGAACCGAGATGCGGCGGCAATCGAGTTCGAACGGGGTGAACAGACCTGTACCCTATATCCCGCGCGCCCGAGTGAGCGAACAACGGCGAGAGCGGCGCGCTGATCGCCATCCGTGACGAGCACGCTCGGCGTCACTTCGTTTGTCTGCTAAGCGTTCGTTTCGCCCTATGCAAGCCGCGCAGGACGGCCTCCGGCAAAAAGCTCGCGAGTACGATTGCCGCGAAACGACCTGAGACCATTCGGTCTTCGCTCCACGCTTCGGTGAGCGCCTTGCGAGCTCCCAATCGATCAAGAGCGGAAAGATGGGCGTATGCTAAACGCATTCGAAGCTGCCGGCGGCCTTCTTTGAATGCTGCTTGCTCCGCTTGCGTAAGCAGAGGCCGACGTGTCGACGCCTCCTGAATACTCCGCAAGGTGTAGTGGATAAATGGCAGCGGGTCGCCGGTCATGATCGAAGGGTGCCCGACCCGGTAGTCTACCAACGGCTCCATGATAATCGCCACGTCGGAATGTGCCGATACACGATGAAAAAACTCCGTATCCTCCGCTCGCCAGAACGTAGGGTCGAAACCTCCGGCGCGATCCAGCACATCCCGCGAAAACATCGATGTCGACGTAAGGGCAACATTGCCCAGAAACAGCATTCCAAATGCGTCTCCGTGATATATCGTCAAGGCATCTGCTTCCGAGAGAATCTCCTTTTGGTCCAACCAGCGAGCGAAGTATTCGGCAGGAGGGATGCGAGTTTCCGCAAGCACTTCGAACGCTTGAGCGAATCCCGATTTCTGAGGATCTACTGGTTCGCCATCCGGGTCGATGATTCCAAACCCTGTGAATGACCATCCAGCGCTCGTGACCCGGAGCGCTTCCATCTGCAGTTCGAGCTTACGAGGCTTCCAGACATCATCTGAGTCACAAAATGCGATCCAGTCTCCGGTTGCGGCCTCAATCCCCGCGTTGCGGGCTCGCGCGGCGCCCTCGTTTTCCCGGCGGATATAGCGAACAGGTGCGCGAAATTGCGTGCAAATATCGGCAGTGTGGTCAGTCGAACCATCGTCAACTATGATAACCTCGAATGGAGCCAAGCTCTGAGCGAGGACAGACTCGATCGTGCCCTCGATAAACTGGGCGCGGTTGTACGTCGGAACGACGACAGTTATTCGCTTCAAACCGCTACGCGGTTAACGTCGACCCCGATGGGCGGAGAACCGCGCCCCCGATCCGGTGCACCCACGAGACAGTCCTCATACAGTTGTTCGTAGGACCGGATCTGCGCGTCTATCGTAAAACGCTCCCTGACCGCAGCAGCGGCTGCATCGCCCAGTCGCCGCCGCTCATTTGCGTTCGCCCGAAGTCGAATGATCGCATTCGCGATCGCTTCCGCCGACTCGTTTTGTACGAGAAGTCCGGTGACCTCGTCCTGAAGGATTTGTTCAGGACCACCGCAACGGGTAGCCACTATCGGCAGTCCGGCAGCCATTGCTTCCAATAAGGAAAGCGGAAAACCTTCGCTGCGTGACGACAATGCGTAAACGTCGAGGGCGGCCAGCGCGCGACCGATGTCGCTGCGAAACCCGGTTATCACCACATCATTGGTGAGACCGCGTGAATCGCGATCGTGCAGAAGCTCCACCCCGCGGCCGAGGTCAAGATCTCCTACAACTATGAAGCGGCAACCGGGAGAACGAGTCTTGAGAATCGCTACGACGTCCAGCAGTACGTCGAGGCCCTTGGCACGACGACCTGGAGTCGCAACAGTGCCGATCACAAATTCCTGCGGCTTGATGTCAAACTCTTTGCGGAACTCGCTTCCGTCACTCGACAAGAATCGTTGGGCATCGATCCCATTCGTAATGACGCTCGCTTGTCCTTGCTTGAGTGGAACACGCTCAAGAAAGGAATTACGCAACTGTTCAGAGACGAAGACGATTCGTTTCAATCCATATTTTACTGCCGCCACCTTGAGTGCTCCGAGACGGTCGTCATGCTGGACGTCGATTGTTCCGTGCAGTGTCGCAATCGCCGACACGCCTGATAGTCGCGAGAGTACTGCTGCCTGGGCCGCAGATCCGAAGAGGTGGGCGTGGATCAAGTCAACCCGGAATCTGTGAATCAGGCTGTACATTCGCGCAAAGAAAATGGGGTCGAGCGACCATCGCTCACGCAGTACGATCGGTTCGATCCCGAATTCTATGAGTTGCTGGTACATCCACTCGCGTCTGGGCAGGACGGGGACATGACGCCAGCGCGTGGCGTCCAAGCGACGGACGAGGTCAAGGTAGACCGTTTCGGCGCCCCCTGTCCCACCCGTCTCGATCATGTGCAGGACTGTCCTCACGAAATTGCCGGCGTAACTCCTCGAACGCTGGTTCGACGTTGCGAAGAACGCTGTGGCAACGCGTGGGGACTTGTTCTCGAGAACGAATTCAGCGCAGCATTATGCAGCGCCACAGTCATCGCGAAGTTGATCCAGAAGAATGGATAGTACAGCACACTGATGAAGAAGCCGCTGGCGATGAAACCCACAAGTGCGCAATCAAGCCCGTGCGCCATGTAGAATATAAATCTACCACGGTCGCCCGCGGGCTCGGCGAGCTTCCTTGTCTGCCGGTTAATGGCGAAGGTGCAAACGATGAGGGCTAGAAATATTGCCAAGCCGGTGTAGCCCAATTCGGAGCCCGCTTGTATAAACGTGTTGTGCGCCAGCAAGTCACCAGCCGCGCCGTAAATCACGGCGTCATACTTCTGCCAGTTGGCATAGCCAATCCCAAGGATTGGATGATCTCGCATGATCTCAAGACCGTGCTTCCACATCGTGATGCGGGAGATGGATGTCTCGTCATCCCCAGCGCTCTGGAAGCGCATCTTTTGCTGCGCGGGTGTGATAGCATACACAAGACCGGCAACCGTGACCGCAACCAGGAGCGCGCGGAATTTGTTCCGGCTCTTCAACAGAAGCCAGACAGCCAGCGCGGCCAACCCAACAAACGCGCCGCGGGACGAAGACGCGACCACGCCAGTGATAGCGGTCGACGCAACAGCCCATGCTGTCCACCGCAACGGACGCGGCCACCGTTTCCGCAACGCCAAGATGAAAGACACGACCAGAGGGAGAAAAACGCACATCTGGATGCCGAATTCACCGGAGTTCTCAAAAAAGCCCGGCGCACCCGTGGTCCCCCACGACCGAAATGCAAAGCCATCTTCTGCCCAAGAGCGCGTGCCGAACAGAGACATCTTGAAGCTATACAGCAAGAATGACAGCGTGAACACGAGAAATCGGTTCTCGGTAGTGACGGTATTTGCTATCAGCAGATAAATAGGAACCCAGGTCAAAAACACGGTGAGCTTGTCGTAGGACTCACTTGGATCGAATGCCGTGACACAGGACGCGAGCACCACAAGCGAGAAGGCCGCGACCAGTAGATCGGGGACGCCGAAACGAAACCTCCGGCGTTCAAGAAGAAACGATGCAAATGCGAGAAGAACCGTGATGCGCGTGTAGGGCGGTCCCTGAATGACGTCGTAAATCTGTTGGGGTCGGACGTATTCGAAAAACAGATATATGCAGACGAACCAAAAAGACGCCGGCTGCCTTTTCAGGAACCGCCAAATCGCGCGAGGGCTGAGTGAGTAGAGCCTTTCGTCGACCGACGGCTCCCCAGATGCTCGAAATCCGGAAGTCCGAGCGCGACCCGGTTCTTCTGGATTGGCAGAGATTCTTGGTGCAGCCATACTCGCCGGATGGGGAACGCCGTTAATAATTCGCGCCATTACGTGCCTATGAGCCGCGTCCTAGCCGCGGTGGGCAAAGCGAGGAGGGCAAAGTTCTTTAAGGCGCTGAGCCGCGTTCCTTTGATACCGAAGGCTCGGGCGAAGTCTTTGCTCGCCGCACGTCTCCGCCCATCAGCCGCGTTCTGTAGGCCAACGTCAATTAGGGAGCGTCCTATTCGCTTACGAAGGACCGTCCGCTCAGTGTCGCTCAATTGCTCTTGATCGATCAATCGAAGCGCTGCGAGTTTAGCATGTGACATGTCCGCGGAACGACTCGTCGCATTCTCACCATGGCGTCTCACCTCCACCAAGGGTTTCTCGATAAATCCGAGTCCTCCGCGCCGGAACGCACGCAGACTAAAGTGCACATCTCCGTGGAGCCCCTTGTGCAAGCCTTCACGAGCGAAAAGTAGCCCTTTAATGGCCTTTGCCCGAAAGAGGAGCACGCCGCTCCAGGTAGGGAACTCGGTGAATCCTACGACGGTGCAGAAAGCATCGCCTACCAGGCGGAACCCACCGCCATCCCGAGTAGGCCTGGTAGGGACCTCACTCAGCTCGGGGAAAAAAGCGAACTGATCCTGCGGGTAAAAGCCCTTCTCATTAAAGCGAACGAAGTTGGTCATCACGGCTACAATGTCCGGTTCGGCATCCATCATTTGTAACTGTCGCTCAAGCTTGTCTGGGCGCCAGCGATCGTCCGCGCCGAGGAATCCTATAAACTCTCCGCGTGCGCGAGCTAGCCCTTCGTTGCATGCCGCACAAATCCCGCGATTGGGAGTCCGTACTATCTCGACCCTGGGATCGTCAATAGTCGCGAGCACTGCCTGTGTATCGTCAGTCGATCCGTCATCTACGACTACGATATGAAAGTCTTGAACGGTCTGAGCAAGAACACTATCGATCGCTTCGCGCACGTACGCGGCGTAGTTGTACGTTGGGATGATTACGCTGACTTTCATTAGGTCTTTCGCGAACGCTTAGCCGAACTATCTAGTTGGTAGTTCAGAAGCCTCTCACCGTCGTTAAGGACCGTGTCAGTTTCAGGGGCTGATTGTCCCCAAGGGACTGCTACCTAAATTACTCAGGCAAGAGGTGTGCGAAGCCGATCTTTGCCTAACTTGCTCCCCATTTTCAGGATGGTCCGTAGAATGCGCTAGCCGCGCATAGAGACTCAAAACGGTGTTCCGCACAGCGTCCCAAGCGGGCAACGTATCCCGCTGCTACAGTTCCTTCCTCAGTCAATATGACCCCTCGCACGATAACCATCCATTCGCCCACTACGAATCTCGTATCGTGAAGGATTTCTTCCTGAACTGTCGCGGTCGCCTAGCGTGACGATTGGCAGTGGAACGAGCTCTCAATGAGCGGACAATTGAAGCAGTTGGGCCGGCACACGCTGGTGTACACGACGGGGATTATCATAGGCAAAGTCGCCAGCTTCGTGATGCTCCCCGTGTACACGCGGTATCTGACGCCTGCCGATTATGGCGTGCTGGAACTGCTCGAGATGACGATCGACGTGATTGGAATGGTGGCTGGTGCAGGAATCGTTGCCGGCGTATTCAAGTTCTATTATGCCGAGGATGATCCGGCGGCCAGGCAATCGATAATCAGCACCGCCGCCCTCGGCGTCGTAGCTCTGGCGCTGGTGACGAGCCTTGCAGGCCTGGCGTTCGCGCCGCAATTATCGACGTTGATTCTCGGTGCAAAGGCTAATCCGCTGTACCTTCGGCTCTACTTCCTACTGTACTTCCTTCAAATCCTGGAGTACGTGCCTTTCCTGCTCATTAGAGCCGAGAATAGGTCCGTGCTATTCGTGGCGGTGAACTCCGCCAAGCTCATGGTAATGCTCTCGCTTAACATCCTGTTCGTCGTTTACTTCCGGATGGGAATTGTTGGAGTTCTTGAGAGCAGCATTATCGCGAGTGCGTTCGTCGGAATAGGGTTGACATGGTACCTATTCCGCCGAGTCGGCATAGAGTTTAGCAAGGAGAAGTATCAGCAGATGCTGAAGTTCGGCACACCGGTCATTCCCTGGTGGCTTGCGAACTTCGTTTTAGTGTTTTCCGATCGGTATTTTCTGAACTATTATGTCGATACTGCGAGCGTCGGCATCTATTCTCTGGCCTATAAGTTCGCATTTCTGATGAGCGCGCTCGCCTATAGCCCGTTCGAGACCGTCTGGACTTCGCAACGCTTTGAGATAGCGAAACGTCCGGACGCCAGAGAACTCTATGCGCGCGTGTTTCTTTACATGAATGTAATGCTCGGAGTTATTGGGTTGGGGTTGTCGCTCTTCGTCAGGGATGTCCTTTCCGTCATGTCCTCTCCCGCGTTCCTGCCGGCGTCCCGAGTGGTGCCGCTGTTGATAGCGGCGCAGGTCGTGTTCACGTGGGCGGGGTATTGGACGCTCGGTATTTATATCACTGGCAGAACCAAAGTGATGTCTATCGGCGCGCTCGTCCTCGTTCCGATCACACTGATTCTTAATTACCTGCTCATTCCGCGGTTCGGAATGTTTGGCGCAGCGATGGCGACGCTATTTGCATACTCGGCACGCTTTGTTTGGATTTACCATTCCGCCCAGCGGCAGTATCGGATTCCATATGGATGGTCAGAGATGGCAAAGCTTTATGCCATCCTCGGAGCGGCCGTTGCGCTGGGGCTCGCATATCATCCAGAATTCCGTCTCGCTTCGATTAGCTGGAACGCGAGTCTCTTCCTCGCCTCGATAGGGTTGGTTTATGCACTGATTTTATCCTCTGAAGATCGCGCAATGTTGGCGGCTCTCATAAGGGGATCGCTCCCCGCCGTACTGCGCCGTCGAGCCCCGAACGCGGTATAAGGCGAGGCCCGGTGTTACTGCGCGACTGCCTTCGGGTGCCCCGGGACCCGATACTCACCAACTTGTGCGCGGCGTGGTGCGCTATTTCGTATAGCTGTGGCGCCTGCCTCCAACAATGAGGAGAAGAGCCTCCAACCGCGACCAGTAATACATCCAGTAGAGCAAAATTCCCCGGACTATTGCAGTCCGGCGCCCGGTCTGGCGCACGCGGTACGCGACGGTGATGCTCGGAACTGAGAGCTGCAGTCCAAGGCCTATCAAACCACGCGCGAGCCAGCCGAATGGCCCGCGCAAAATGATGACTAGTCCAACTAATGTTGCGACCGCATGAAGGCTCGTCATTGCGGTTGGCTTGTCGATATGGCGGCGGTTTACGGTGCCGAACATGCCGAGGCCGTGCCATACGCTGCGTCGGTAAAACTCTCGTATGGACTTTGGATTCCCGAGATGGATCGCACCTGCCGCGGGCGATTCGTAAATGCGGTAGCCGCCTGTCGTAAGGCGCTGACAGATTTCGGCGTCTTCGCCGGTATTTAAATCTTCCCGGAATCCGCCGATTCGCTCAAACGCTTCACGAAGGATGAAGAAGTTAGCAGACGCGATATAGTCGACGTCGCGGGCGCGTCCTACGTAGTGAAGGTTCTCCCAAGTCGCTTCAATCCAATGGGGGTTGGGGGGAGCCTTCGTCTCACATCCCGTAGCTGCCGCGCCAGTGAAGCGGAGCGCGGCGAGCGCTTGAGGGAAGTAGTCATTCGCAATGAGACAATCAGCGTCGAGAAAGCTTAGAAAACTCCCACGAGCCTGGGACGCGCCGAGGTTGCGAGTTGCTCCGCTACTGCCACGCTCGTTTCGGTAAACCCGAATACACGTGTTTGCAACAGACTTTAAAAATTCGTAGGAGCCGTCCGTGGATCCGTTGTCCACGTATATAATCTCGACGCCCGGGCTGCTTGCGGCCGCCTCAAGGAGGGGCGGGATTGTTTGCGGCAAGTAACGCATCGCGTTCAGCACCGGTACGACCGTACTAATAAGAATATCTGATTGTGGGCATTGGGGTCCCGGACAGGGACTCCTGCTCTCCTCGCAGGCCGTCATCCAAGCCAATGACGATGCCACGCCTGAAACATGAGCAAAGCCCAGAACGAAAGCGCGTCTTCATCATCTCCTCGCTGGAGGTTCTCCCACCCTGATCGAGCCTCTTCGAGTTTCAAGAACTCACTCGACTCCGCACCGCCAGCAAAAAGAAGATCCTCGGCCCAGGGGCGGAGCGGGCCCCGCAGCCAGTCACCGATCGGAACTGAAAACCCCACCTTTGGCCGGTCCACCAATTCAGGTTCGACAAAATTGTAAAGAACCTGGCGAAGCAGCCATTTCCCCCTGCCGTCTCTGATTTTATGCTCCGGCTTTAACCGCCACGCAAACTCGACAACCCGGTGATCAAGTAGTGGCACGCGAGCTTCCATGCTCACGGCCATGCTCGCCCGATCCACCTTTGCAAGAAGATCATCAGGCAGATACGTCTGCTGGTCGAGTAGCATCATTCTGTCCAACAGCGGAATGCCTCTAGTCTTGGAGAGTTCCTCTTTCAGCCTCGTGCTCGACGAGCCGGGATGCTTGAGCAGGCGTTCTGGATTCTGCCACGCGGAGAGAAGGAATTGGTACATCTCGTCTTCGGAATTATGCCGAAGCAGCTTACCGAGTTTGCGGATTTTAGTGCCGGCAAAGCGACGGGTAGTAACGCCTGGCATTAATCCGACAGTCCCGCGGTATGCGCGCTCCCACGTCGCTGCGCTCGCAGTTCCTACCGCCGCGCCGACCGCCCCGCGAACCCCCCTCGGTATGTGCCTGAGGCCAGCGATGATTCGCGCACCCTGGACATACCGCTCATACCCAGCGAACAGCTCATCACCACCATCACCTGAAAGAGCGACAGTAACATCCTGTCGCGCGAGTTTACAAACGAGGTAGGTAGGAACTTGCGACGGGTCGGCAAAGGGCTCATCAAACATCTGGGGCAGTTGCGGAACGACATCAAGAGCCTCGCTACCCGTGACGGCCATCTCAGTGTGATCAGTCCCGAGGCGTCTGGAAATCCTTGCCGCGTGGGCAGATTCGTCGTGCGGAGTTCCCGGAAAAGCGATTGAAAAAGTTCGCGTCGGATGGGACGCGTTCGCCTGCATAAGCGCAACTACGACTGAGGAATCGATTCCTCCAGATAGAAGAGCACCGAGCGGCACGTCTGCCTCCATTCTAAGGCGGACGGCGTCTGACAAAAGTGATTCGAGTTCCTGCACCGCTTCCGGGTCCGATCCATCGAATTTGTTCTTTTCTCCGCGCTCGTATACTCCGCAAACTGACCAGTAGGGATCTGAGTCCGGAAGGGACTCGGCTACGTTGTCGACGGAGAGAATGTGACCGGGCAGAAGCTTCCGAGCATGGCGGTAAATCGTCTGCGGCGCGGGTATGTACAGATATCGGAGATAAGTAGCGAGCGCATCTTGGTCGAGCGTCGAGTCAAAACCAGGGCAAGCAACGAGTGCTTTTAATTCGGATCCGAAGGTGAGGAGTCCTTGTCGATGATAGTAATAGAG
>CADDZN010000108.1 GCA_902812375.1 bacterium
AGCTCGCGCTGTTATCTGGTGCCGGCCGTGTTCCGGGTCTCCGTGGTCGTTACCGTTTCCTTGCGTCCCCTCGGCCAAAGTCCGAGCAGACCGAGCAAGCCAAGCCAGCCCCAGTTGAAATGGCGGCCATTGTTGGTGGTGCCATAGTTCGTAGTCGTTGTATTGGTCGAATCAGCGCTCTGCGCGTGCATTACTATTGGCGCGAACAAGAGCGCCACAGCGACGGCCGCGGCCTCGACCAGCACGCGTGCTTTGTTACGAATCATGTCGGGCTCCCCCGGTGAATTGACGAGGCTCGGATGGCAGAGGATGTGCCAGCCAGGCCGGGAGAGACAATGTGTTCGTGCGCGACCCACGATAAATTTGTGGCATGCCTCCACAATTCATCTATGTAATGAAAGACCTGCGCAAAGTCGTCCCGCCATCGCGGGAGATTCTGCGCGGCATCTGGTTGTCCTTTTATCCCGGCGCCAAGATCGGTGTGCTTGGCGCGAACGGAGCCGGCAAATCGTCGCTGCTGCGAATCATGGCAGGTGTAGATCAGGATTTTCAGGGCGAGGCCTGGGCGCATGAAGGCACGCGCATCGGCTACCTCGCGCAGGAGCCACACCTCGACACCTCGAAGAGTGTTCGCGAAAACGTCGATCTCGCCGTCAAGCCAATCCGGGATCTTCTGAAAAAATTCGAGGACATCTCGAATAAATTCGCCGAGCCGATGTCGGATGACGAGATGACGAAGCTGCTGGATCAACAGGCGAAGGTGCAGGAGAAGATCGACGCACTCAATGCGTGGGACATCGATCGAAAGATCGAGATCGCGATGGATGCGTTGCGTCTCCCGCCGGCGAATGCGGATGTAGCCAAGCTGTCGGGCGGCGAGCGACGGCGGGTTGCGCTGTGCAGGACGCTGCTCGAGGAGCCCGACATGCTGCTGCTCGACGAGCCTACCAACCACCTCGACGCGGAATCAGTTGCGTGGCTCGAGAGATATCTGGCCGAATTTCCGGGGACGGTCGTAGCTGTCACGCACGATCGTTATTTCCTGGACAACGTTGCGGGCTGGATTCTGGAACTCGATCGTGGCGCGGGGATTCCGTACGAGGGAAACTACAGCTCGTGGCTCGAGCAGAAACGCACCCGCTTGGCGCAGGAAGAGAAGCAGGCCTCGGCGCGGCAGCGCACCCTGGAGCGCGAGCTCGAGTGGGTACGGATGTCGCCCCGCGCGCGCCAGACCAAGAGCAAAGCGCGCATTCAGAAATACGAGGAGCTCAGGGCGGCGGCCGAAGGCGAGAAGGTCATGCAGAACGAGATCGTCATCCCGCCTCCCGCCAGGCTCGGCAACGACGTCGTGATCGCGAAGGGACTCAAGAAAGCGTACGGCGATAAAATTCTGTTCGACGATCTGTCGTTCTCGCTGCCGCGTGGAGGCATCGTCGGCATCATCGGGCCGAACGGCGCCGGCAAGACAACGCTGTTTCGAATGATCGTTGGGAAAGAGCCAGCCGATGGCGGAGACCTGATTATCGGCGACACCGTGCAGCTCGCATATGTGGATCAGGCGCGAGAGCTGAACGACGCAAATACTGTCTACAAGGAAGTGAGCGAAGGCAACGACATCATCATAGTTGGAAAGCGCGAGATGCAAACGCGGGCATATCTCGCGCAGTTCAACTTCAAGGGTCCGGACCAGCAGAAGAAGGTGAAGGATCTCTCCGGTGGAGAGCGCAACCGACTTCATCTGGCAAAATTGCTGAAATCCGGCGGGAATCTGTTGCTGCTCGACGAGCCCACGAACGATCTCGACGTGGATACGCTGCGCGCGCTAGAGGAAGCGCTGGTCGAGTTTCCGGGTTGCGCGGTAGTGATCACCCACGATCGTTGGTTCCTGGATCGCATCGCGACGCACATCCTGGCGTTCGAGGGTAACTCTGAAACCGTGTGGTTCGAGGGCAACTATCAGGGCTACATCGAAGATCTGAAGCGGCGGAAAGGGGTTGATGCAGATCAGCCGCATCGGATCGCGTACAAGAGACTCGTGCGAGCCTAGTCAGCGGCGGTTGTGCGTCGCTACCACGCGCGTGAGGTGGCTACAACCCGAATCGAACCTGTCGCGTTTCCTGTTCCTGCCCGCTGCGATGCGTAAGCAACTCGTATAGCTCAGGTCGGCGCGCCCTCAGCCATCTCCGCCCGGATGACATCGGCAGCAGAGACGCATCGAGATCTGCCACCACGATGTCGTCCCCAGCCTTGCGCGTCTCAGCGATTATTTCCCCGTACGGATCGAGGATCATCGCGTTACCCGTGCGGATCTCGTCATCGTCGGGTCCGATACCGTTGCTGAACAACAGAAACATCCCGTTGTCGTGTGCTCGGCTCGGCAGCCAGCGCATTAACCACCCGCGACCTTTTGGTCCGCATAACTCCGCCTCAATCGCGGCAGGATCGTCGCTGCGCCGCTCCCAGATAGCCGGATCAATCGGCTTCATCGCGCGCGGACTTACAGAATTGCAGCCACCGGTCTGGTGCGGTGCCACCAGAACCTCGGCGCCAAGGAGTGCCGTCGCGCGGGCGTTCTCGACGATGTTGTTATCATAGCAGATCAGAACTCCCACTCTGCAGCCATGCGGCGTATCGAAAACGGTGTACTGATCTCCCTCGGAAAGGAAAGCGCTGACGAACACGTGAAGCTTTCGGTGGACAGCCCATTTGCCGTCGGGCATCGCGACTACGTACGCGTTGTACATCCGGCCATCTTCCTGTCGCTCGATGAGACCTGCGCCGACCGTCATGCCGTGCTCTCTCGATAGACGGAGGAGCTCCTGGGTAGCTGGCCCATCGGGTACTGGCTCCGCGAGCGCTTCCACTCCCTCCCGCGGAAGTTTGCGAACGTGCCAGTAGCCCGTGATGCACATCTCGGGAAAAGCGATAATCTCCACATGAGACTTGGCCGCATCCGTGACGAAATGTCGGATGCGGTCGAGGTTGTAGGATTTGTCGCCCGGCGCGTGCTGAAACTGGACGGTTGCTACTCGGATATCGCGCATACAAAGCTCTTTGGGTGCGACACGCAAAATGTCGGGAGTCAACGGCGGATGCGAGTCGTACCGCTCAGATTCCCGAAACGCTGTGGCTGCCTCGCGGTGGCAGGTAGATGCTTCGACGGGCGTCGTGCCGGAGCAGCGCGGGAGATAAATTCTAGCCGATGCTGCTCCTTGCGTTAGCCACCATGGTAGTGTTTCAGGACTCGACGCTCGTCTACAGCGGTCGCGCGAACAACGTGCGCGTCGAATTGCCGCGCATTGATACGACCGTCACTATCGACGGGAACCTGGGCGAAGCTGTGTGGCGTAGAGCTGCGCGCCTCACTGACTTCTCGCAGTATCAGCCGGTCGATGGGCGACCCGCCGATGACCCGACGGAAGTATTGGTCTGGTACGCTCCGGACGCGATCTATTTTGGCATCAAAGCGCGCGAGATTCACGGCAATGTCGTTCGGGCAACGCACGCCAACCGCGACAACATCGACAGCGAAGATCAGGTTCAGATTCTGCTCGACACGGATAATTCGCGGCAGATCGCGTTTCTCTTCGGCGTGAATCCGTACGGCGTGCAACAGGACGGGACGCGGAGTGCGCAGTTCGCGGGCGGTGCGGGTGGCGCGTCCGCGACCGGTGGAGGTTTTCAAACCATCAATCCGCTTGATGGCAGCGTCGATTTGAATCCGGACTATTTCTTCGAGTCAAAGGGCAGACTCGTCGAAGGTGGTTATGAGGTCGAGGTGCGGATTCCCTTCAAGAGCCTGCGATATCAGGATGCGCGTGTGCAGAGCTGGGGAATCCATATCCTCAGGCGCGTGCAGCACTCGGGATTCCAGGACACTTGGGCACCAGCGGTGCGCGCGAACGCAAATTTTCTCGCGCAATCAGGCTCGCTCACAGGCCTCCACGACTTGCGACGCGGCCTCGTGCTGGAAGCGACTCCCACAGTAACCGCGCACGCGGATCGCTCACCAACTCTTGGCGACGGGAGCTACCAGCACAAGGGCGAGCTGGGCGGCGATGCACGGTGGGGTATCAGGCAGAATCTCACTCTCAACGGAACCATTAATCCCGATTTCTCCCAGGTGGAAGCGGACGTCGGCCAGGTCCTGCTCAACGAGCGGTTCGCGCTCTTCTACCCGGAGAAGCGACCCTTTTTTCTCGACGGACTCGAGCTATTCGATTCGCCTAATCAACTCATTTACACTCGACGAATCGTAGCGCCAACGGCTGGAGTGAAGCTCACCGGAAAGATTGCCGGTCTCAACATCGCGTCGATCGTGGCGGGCGATGACGGCCAGTACTCGTGGAACGGCGCCCATGCACCACTCTTTGGCGTCTCACGTCTGCGCTACGACTTCGGCTCGAATAACACGCTCGGCGCCGTCCTCACGACGCGAGAGGATGGCGGAGATCATTCCCGCGTTGCAGGCGCCGACTACCGTTTCTACCACTCGAAGCTCTACTTCGCGCAGTTCCAGGCAGCACAATCGTGGACGGACAGTGCGCGCAACCACATCAACGGCTCGCTACTCCAGGCGGATTGGGACAGAACCGGTCGAGCGTGGGGGTTTCACTACACGCTGCGATCCCTTGACCCCGGATTCAAAGCCGCGGCTGGCTTTGTGAATCGCACAGGGTTGATAGAGACGCGCGCATTCAATCGTCTCAGCTTCTATGGCGCACCAGGCGCGCTCGTTCAGACGTACGGCGCATTCTTCCAGGAAGATCGAATCTGGAACAATGCCGGCTTCGGTCACGGTCTGGCTGAGAGCACCGAAGGGATTCAGCCGAGCGCGACGCTGCGTGGAGGATGGCAACTCGGCGGCGCGATTACTCACAGTTATTTTGCGTTCGATCCGGCGCTCTATTCGGGGTTGACAGTGCTCGAGCCTAGCGGGGCTGTTAGCGACACGGTCGGGTTTGCGGTGCCGGGGCCGGAAGCAGATCAGTGGGGCACGTCTCTTCGAGTAACGACTCCAACATTCCGATTTTTCACGGGCACCGCGAGCGTCACCAGAGGTCAGATTCCGATTTTTCGCGAGGCTGCGCCGGGCCGAAGTGCCCGCATCGATGCGACTCTCGCGGTGCGGCCAACGACGGCGCTCCGCAGCTCGCTGCAGCTTTCGCGACTGACAATCGCGCGAAAGGCAGACGGCTCGCGGTTCTCTTCGGAAACCATTCCGCGAGTGAAAATCGAGTATCAGGTAAGCCCCCCGATTTTTGTCAGATTGGTCGCGCAATATTCTGCGCGCTCCCGGTCGGCTCTCCTGGATCGAAACGGCCATGAGATTCTAGTCAATGGCGTTCTGGATGCCGGCGAAACAACTAACGAGTTCTCGACCGATTGGCTTTTCAGCTATCGTCCGGTTCCCGGGACGCTCGTCTACCTGGGCTATGGCTCGACTCTCGACGAGCCGCGTGAATTCCGATTCCAGGATTTGCGCCGGACCAGAGACGGATTTTTCGGGAAGATCAGCTACCTGTTTCGCCTTTAGCGCTGAGCGTCGAGCGAGCGGTGTGAATAGCTTACACGAGCTGTTATCACCTCCTCATAGGCGACACCCTGCCATTTTCCGCATTCAAGCTTGACCCGAGCCTCCACAAAGGTCTGAAAGAGCTCGGCTTTCAGCGTCCAACTCCAATTCAAACTGAAGCGATACCCGTCGCGCTCGAAGGGCGGGATGTGCTCGCCTGCGCGATGACCGGAAGCGGTAAGACCGTCGCATTCCTTTTACCTATTCTGCAGCACCTCCTCCACAAGCCACGCGGCAAGACCCGCGCGCTCGTGGTCACGCCAACGCGCGAGCTCGCCGCGCAGATTCTTTCGGCGCTAGATGCCATGGCTGTGCATACGCCCATCACCGCGGCGGCCATTTACGGAGGCGTCGGAATGGCGCCTCAGGAGCATGCAATGCGCGCCGGAGTCGACGTATTGATCGCGACGCCGGGGCGGCTGCTCGACCATTTGAGCGCGCCTTACGCCAGTCTCAAGAACATCGAGTTCCTGGTGCTCGACGAAGCAGATCGAATGCTCGACATGGGATTTCTGCCGGACATCAAAAGAATTCTTCGCCAGGTCCCAACCAAGCGGCAGACACTCTTATTCAGTGCGACAATGCCGCCGCCAATCGCCGGGCTCACGAGGGAGATGATGCACAACCCCGTGATGATCGATCTCGGGCGACGCTCGCTACCCGCTATCGGAATCACTCAGGCCGTCTATCCCGTGAAGCAGGATCTCAAGTCGGGGCTGCTACTCACTCTCCTCGAGCGGAACGAGATGACTCAGGCGCTCGTGTTCACGCGGACCAAGCATCGCGCGAACAGGCTGGCCGAGCAGCTCGTGAAGCGCGGGATAAAAGCGGAGCGAATTCATGGCAATCGGTCGCAGGGACAGCGGACCGCCGCGCTCGCCGGTTTCAAGACGGGCCAATACAGAGTATTAGTTGCGACAGATATCGCCGCGCGCGGAATAGATATCGAAGCACTTGGACATGTAGTGAATTTCGATGTCCCACAGGCGCCGGACGATTACATCCACCGCGTTGGCCGCACTGCACGCGCGGGCGAGATCGGTGAAGCCTTCACGTTCGTGGCGCCGGAAGAGGAAAATGATTTGCGCGCGATCGAAAAAGCTATTGGAAAGCGATTACCGCGCGTAACGGTTCCCGATTTCGACTACAATGCCCGACCCGAAGGGAGATTCGAGGTTCCCATTGGCGAGCGCATCGCGGCAATCCGGAGCAGAAAAGCAGAGGAGCGCGCGCGATCGAAAGCGAAGGCGAGCCGTAGCCGCGGGACTAGCGGGAGCAGCGGCGGCAGCCACCGGAGACGGCCTAGAGGTTAACCGTCTCCATTCCGCTTTCGGCGTACCGCTCGCCTGCGGCTACTCCTTTCGGTGCTGCAAGATCGATACGGCGCAGATCGTTCTCGGATAGGACGATCTTGAGCGCGCCCACATTCTCCTCGACCCGCTCGGGGTGCCTCGTTCCCGGGATCGGCACGATGTCATCTCCCTGAGCCAGCACCCAGGCGAGTGCAAGTTGGGCAGGGGTGCAGTTCTGTTCCTTCGCGATCTCCTCGACCCTTTCGACGAGCTCCAGATTCTTCTGGAAGTTCTCTCCCTGGAAGCGTGGGTTGTGTCTTCTGAAATCATCTGCGGCTAGATCTTCCGGTCGCTTGATCTGACCGGTCAGAAACCCTCTGCCGAGCGGAGAGTATGCGACGAAACCGATGCCGAGCATTCTCAGCGCGTCGAGGAGCCCGTCCTCGGGGTCGCGGGTCCAGAGCGAATATTCAGTTTGTACCGCGCTGATTGGATGGACTTTGTGGGCCCGTCTGATGGTTGCAATAGATGCCTCGGACAGCCCGATGTAGCGCACCTTCCCTTCACGTACCAGATCGGCCATCGCGCCAACCGTGTCTTCGATCGGCGTATTTTTGTCGACCCGATGCTGGTAATAAAGATCGATAGTGTCGACGCCGAGCCGCTTGAGTGATCCCTCGCAAGCCTGGCGGACATATTCGGGGCGGCCATTGATCCTTCGCTTCGTCGGATCATTTGGATCGCGCACATTCCCGAATTTTGTCGCGAGAACGACCTGGTCGCGCTTCCCCTTGATCGCGCGTCCGACGAGCTCTTCATTCTTGAAGGGGCCGTACATGTCGGCGGTGTCGAGCATCGTCACACCGAGCTCGAGTGCGCGGTGGATAGTGGCGATTGATTGCTGCTCGTTGCTCGGGCCGTAGAACTCGGACATGCCCATGCAACCAAGTCCGATAGCGGAGCTCTGGAGACCGTGAGTGCCGAGGCGGCGGGTTTTTATTTTGGTGGCGGTCATCTGAAGATTCCTGGAGAAAAACGCGACTGAGTACTTCACGCCTATCGTGAAAGTAATGTGCCTGTTTGCCCGGGTAATAGCGGCGAGGCCGTGACGCTCGCACTGTTATGCCATGTCGAGCCGCCTGGAAGCGCACAACGTCACGCAGCACTTCGGAACCGTACTGGCTCTTGATGATGTCAGCGTCGAGGTTGCGGCGGGGAGTGCGGTTGCGCTCGTGGGGGAGAGTGGCTCGGGCAAGACGACCCTGCTGCGCTGCTTCAACCGCCTGACGGAACCCGAGCGCGGGGAAGTGCGCGTCGGTACCAAGGATGTGCGTAACGAGCATCCGGTAGAGCTGCGTCGCAGAATCGGATACGTGCAGCAGCACGGCGGCCTGTTGCCACACTGGCGCGTGCTCAGGAATGTCGCGCTCGTTCCGGTTCTCAGGCGAATGCCGGAGGCGACTGACGCCGCGCGTCATGCACTCGAGCTCGTGGGACTCTCCGTCTCCGAGTTCGCGCACAGATTCCCGCACGAACTATCTGGAGGCCAACGCCAGCGTGTTGCACTCGCGCGAAGCATTGCCGCGCGTCCGGAAGTGGTGCTGCTGGACGAGCCGTTCGGCGCGCTCGACGCGATCTCGCGCGGCGAGCTTCACGAGACCTTCGACGCGCTGCGCCGAGAGCTGTCGATAACGACACTGCTTGTAACGCACGACCTTGCCGAAGCCGCGCGACTCGCCGACCAGATTGTAGTCATGAGAAAAGGGCGCGTGGAGCAGGCTGGAAGCGCGCGCACTTTGGTTTCCGCGCCCGCGACTGATTACGTCGCCCGTCTGGTCGATCGCGCGCGAGGGGGGCTCGAGTCGTTGCGCGTATGAGGTCACGTATCGGAGCGACCCTTCTCATCCTCGTGACGTACGTGTCGTCGAGCGATGCACAGCCAACTGCACAGGCCCGTGTCGAGGAACAGCGACCGATTATTGTCGCGTCCAAACCGTTCGGCGAATCCTATTTGCTTTGCGAGATGTTCGCGCAGATCCTCGAGGCAAACGGTTTCAGGGTGGAGCGTCGTCCGGGACTTGGCGCTACGCAGATTGCTTTCGGCGCGCTTCGCGCTAACGCGATCGACGTATATCCCGAGTACACAGGCACAGGTTTGACGGCCATCCTGCACGACTCCGTATCTGATTCGCTGGCCGCCGATCCACGAGCGGCATTCGCTCTCGTCTCGCGGAGGTTCGCGCAGTTGTACCATGTCCGCTGGCTGCCACCTCTTGGCTTTCAGAATACTTATGCGATCGCGGTGACTCGTGCGACCGCGGCTCGCTACCATTTGCGGACGCTGACGGTGCTCGGTTCGTTTCCGCTGTGAGCGGCGGGGCGCCCGACTAAGCTGCGCGCCATGCGCCACCTGATCGCGCGAGCCCTCGTCGCCGTTTGCCTGTCCGCCCTGGCCGGCGG
>CADDZN010000109.1 GCA_902812375.1 bacterium
CATCGCGGCGGGCTACGAGAAGGGGATCTCTCACGGATACCGGGAGGAATCACGTCGCTTTGGTGAGCTGGCGATGACCGACGTCTCGCGGCAACTGATCTTTCTCTTCTTTGCCACCAACGAGCTCAAGAAGGATCCGGGTGTCGAGCCATCGCAGTACCCAGATCTGCCGGTGTCCGCGTTCGACCCGCTGCCGGTTGCAAAGGTGGCGATCATAGGAGCTGGATTCATGGGCGCGGGGTTAGCGTCGATCGCGGTGCAACAGGGAAGCCTGGTACGGCTCAAAGATGCGGACCACGCGCGCGTCGCCAAGGGATATGCTGCCGTGCGCGATGTGCTCAAGGAGAGACTATCCCGCAGGCAGATCACCAAGGTGCAGTACAGCGACTACATGGCTCTTCTGGGAGGAACCGTCGATTACTCGGGATTCGGAAACGTTGACCTCGTGATCGAGGCAGTGTTCGAGGATCTGGCCGTCAAGCATCAAGTTCTGCGTGAGACCGAAGCTGCCACGCGCCCGGATGCGATCTTCGCGACGAACACGTCGACTATTCCGATCTCGCTGATTGCGCAGGCCTCCGTCCGGCCCGAGCGCGTCATCGGAATGCACTTCTTCTCACCCGTGCACAAGATGCCCCTGCTCGAGGTGATCACGACTCGGCAAACCTACCCGCAAGTAACGGCGACCGTGGTAGCGTACGGCAAGAAGCTTGGCAAAACCGTGATCGTGGTAAACGACGGTCCAGGATTTTACGCCAACCGGATTCTTTCGCCCTACATCAACGAAGCGGGGATTCTGCTCGACCAAGGCGTCGCGATCGATCTAATCGACAAAGCGCTGGTCGACTTTGGATTCCCCGTCGGTCCGATAACTCTGATCGACGAGGTTGGTCTGGACGTCGCGACCAAAGCCGGCAAGATCATGGCTGAAGCATTTCCCGACAGACTTCAACCCGCGAAGTCGATTCAGGCAGTCGTCGAGGCGGGCCGCTACGGGAGAAAATCCAAAAAAGGCTTTTACACCTACGACAACGAAGGCAAAAAGGGCGATGTAGATCAGTCCGTCTACGCAATCTTCCTCTCACCGGCAAACATTCCCACGGCGCCTTCGATCACATCTTCGGCTCCGGATTCAGAGGGCCGGCCCGACATGTCGGCGGTGCAGATCCAGCAGCGTACCGTGCTCGCGATGCTAAACGAGGCCGCGCGCTGCCTGAGCGACGGAATAATTCGGACGCCGCGCGACGGTGATGTCGGAGCCGTCTTTGGCATTGGCTTCCCGCCATTCAGAGGAGGCCCATTTCGGTATATGGATTCGCTGGGCGTGAAGATCGTGGTGCAGAGATTGGAAGATCTCAACGCGCGGTTCCCGGGTAGATTCGAGCCAGCCGACCTCCTGCTCGACATGGCTCGCCAGAACCAGTCGTTCTACGCAAACGAGCGCTCGTGAACGGTAGAGCAGCCCCAGGGACCGTACACGTCGCCATTGCTGTTGCACTGACCGCCGGCCTTTTCGCGTGCGCTCGTGCGGTGCCCGCGCCTCCGCGCCCTGCGGCTTATCCGCGCACGCGCGCGGAGCAAACCAACTATCTCGAGACTTCGCGCTACGCAGACGTAATAAAATTTCTCGACTCGTTGAAGGCGCTCCGCGCACCGATCGTCCTCGGCTCCATCGGCAAAACGACGGAGGGACGCGACATACCATTTGCAGTCGCGTCGCGCCCTTTGGTCTCCACACCGCAGCAGGCGAAGGCGCTCGGCCGGCCGATCGTTTACGTGCAGGCGAACATTCACGCCGGCGAGATCGAAGGCAAAGAAGCGCTGCTCGCGCTCCTTCGTGATCTCGTTTTCTCGAGCAAGCCGAATGCGCTCGATTCGATAGTGTTGATCGCGGTTCCGATTTACAACGCTGACGGTAACGAGCGATTTGCTCCGCAAGTTGTTAACAGAAGAGAACAGAACGGGCCGGAGATGGTCGGGACGAGAGCGAATGCGCAGGGCCTGGACTTAAATCGCGATTACGTCAAGGCTGAAGCGCCGGAGACGCGTGCATCGCTGGCGATGTTCAACGCGTGGGATCCCGACGTCTTCGTCGATCTGCATACGACCGATGGCAGCTTCCATGGCTACGCACTCACCTACTCGCCGTCGCTAAACCCCGCAGCGGTCTTCGGCGGAGTCTACGCACGGGATTCGCTGCTCCCGGTGCTGCGCGAACGGATGCGCAGCCGTCATGGATTCGAGGCCTTCGACTACGGCAACTTTGTCGGAGACGAGCCGGGACTGGTTTCGGACACTACCGTGCACGAGGGATGGGCGACCTATGATGCGCGACCGCGGTTCGGAACCAATTATTATGGCATCCGCGGTCGAATTGCGATTCTCAGTGAGGCGTATTCCCACGACAAGCTCCAGCGCCGCGTCGCGTCCACCTACGCGTTCGTGAACGAGATTCTTTCGCTGGCGAGTGAGCGTGCCGCCGCAATCAAATCTCTAACCGCCCAAGCCGACAGTCAGCCACTTGCATGGGGCCGTTCTCCTGACTCGGTACGCATGGTTCCGATCAGGTCAGAGCTCATATCGACGCCGCAGCAGCTCGATGTCCCCAAAGAAGATCTGGAGAAGACCGGTGATACCTCTTTGACTCAGCCAGGCGTGCCAAGAGGCGAGCGGCGCACCGGAAGATTCCGCGCCATCCGGATGCCGGTTTACGACCGATTCACCTCGACGCTCGACCGATTGCCGCCAGCCGCCTATGTCATTCCTGCAGAAGACAGCTCGGTCGTGACTCTTTTGCGCCTGCATGGCATACGCGTGGACAGATCAGATTCCGCCTGGATGGCACGCGGCGAATCCTTTGTCGTTGATTCAGTTATGCGAAACCCACGCGCGTTTCAGGGACATCATGAGACGGGACTGAAGGGTCATTGGGTGAGAGGGGCCCAGTCGCTATCTGCCGGCTCGTTCATAGTGTCTACCGCGCAGCCGCTAGCCGCGCTCGCGGTTTACCTGCTGGAGCCAGAGAGCGACGACGGATTCACGACCTGGAATTTCTTCGACATCCAATTAAAACCGGGCGGCACTTATCCGGTCCGCCGGATCTCCGACCTCTCGCGACGGCGGCGTGGGGCTGCAGCGCGGCGCTCGTCTGCATCGGCCTCTCAGACGCCAGAGAACTAATGCTTCGAAGTGCTCTACTGTATCTCTCGGAGCAACCTCAGATTTTCAAATTCGTTCGCAAGAACGGGCTCGCGAAGAGTTTCGCGAATCGATTCGTCGCCGGCGAGACGCTGGATACGGCGCTGGCAGCCGTCAGTCGTCTCAACGCGAGAGGAATCACGGTTTCGCTCGACCTCCTTGGCGAGAGCGTTCATAACGAGGCCGAGGCGCGGACCGCGGGCGAAGCTTATTTAAACATTCTGGACAGGATTCACGAAAAGAGAGCGGACGCGAACGTCTCGGTAAAGCTCACAGCAATGGGCCTCGATATCTCTGAAGACCTCTGTGTAGCCATCATGCACAAGATTCTTCAGCGTGCACGCGAGTATCGAACTTTCGTCCGCATTGACATGGAGTCGAGTGAATACACCCAGCGCACGCTCGACCTCTTCGAGCAGCGGCTCTATCCGTCATACCGCGAGAATGTGGGGATCGTCCTTCAGAGTTATCTCTATCGTACCTTTGCCGATGTGGAGCACGCGAATCTGATCAAGGCGCGGGTACGTCTCTGCAAGGGGGCCTACAAGGAGCCGGAGACTGTCGCGTATCCAGCCAAGAAGGACGTCGATGCAAGTTATGTCCGATGTATGCACGCACTCCTCAAGTACGGGAACTATCCGGGCATTGCGACGCATGATGAGGCGATCATCAAAGAGGCAAAGCGGTTCGTGAAGGAAAACCAGATTGCCACATCGCGCTTTGAGTTCCAGATGTTGTACGGCGTCAGGCGTGACCTGCAGGACAGGCTCGTTCGCGAAGGTTACAGGATGCGTGTCTACGTTCCGTTTGGTACCCAGTGGTATCCGTATCTGATGCGACGTCTGGCCGAGCGTCCGGCGAACGTCGCATTCCTCACTGGCAACCTCTTCAAGGAATTGGTCGGCAAACGCCGCCAGAAATGATGGGACGCTTCCTTCCCGCCGATCACTCGAAGGGTGACCCGAACACGATCGGCGGCTACATCGCCGTCCATGACCGCCCCGCCGCGTTCGAGGGAAGTGATGGCGCGTCGTACAGTGTGGAGATCGTCACTGATTCCAGCGACGATCGGACTCGGCCATTTGCCGCGTACCTCTTGTTCGTGCGTTGGCGTCAGGGCGATCCGGTAGCGAGCGGACACCTCGAGACGGAATTCATCGCTTACGGAAACACCGAGGACGAGGCGCGAGCACTTGTGGGCGCGCTCTCTCTCAACGAGGTGAAAACGCGGCTGGATGCGCTGATAAAGGCGAAAAACGCTGAACAGGCGCCGTGGTGGGACGCAATGCGAAGCGAAGGCAGCAGTTGAATCGCAGCGAGGGCATAGTGCTCAAAGGCACCGGTGGCGTGTGGCACGTTCGCGCCGAATCGGGCGAGACATTTGAGGCCTCACTGCGCGGCAGGCTCAAGCAGGAGCGAGAGGAAAGCAGAAAGCTGGCAGTCGGTGATCGCGTCGTTCTCGAAACCGACCAGCGCGGCGCCAACTGGGCTATCGCCGAAATTCTTCCTCGGCGCTCGCAGTTGGCGCGCCGTGCTCCCGGCGCTGGGCAGGGAGAGCGCATCGTCGCGGCGAACGTCGACCAGGTGGTGGTGGTGTTCGCCGCGGCGAAACCGGAGCCGCACCGCCGGATGCTCGACCGCTTCCTCGTTATCGCGGAGGGTAACTCGCTGCAGGCGCGCATTGTGATCAACAAGATCGAGCTGGTTGATCAGGCAGATACAGAGAGAGCCTTCGCGGACTACGCCGCCGCTGGCTACCCAGTGCATTTCACGAGTGTGAAGCAGGCGATTGGACTGACCGCACTCCACGACGAATTGGCCGGAAAGACGTCGGTGCTTACCGGTCCGTCCGGTGTCGGGAAGTCTTCACTGATGAATTCCATGTATCCAGGCCTGTCGCTTCGCGTTGGCGAGATCAGCGAGTCCGTCAACAAGGGGCAACACACGACCGTGGGAGCGCTGCTGCATCCCCTCCCCGACGGCGGCTACGTCGTCGACACTCCAGGCCTCCGCGAAGTTGGAATGTGGGGATTGGCATCCGAGCATCTGGACGAATGCTTTCGCGAATTCCGCGCATTCATCCCGGAATGCCGCTTCGGAAATTGTACGCATCGCGTCGAGCCAGGCTGCGCCGTCCGAAGCGCCATAGAGGCGGGTGAGATCAGCGCTGAGAGATACGATAGCTACCTGAGACTTCGCCAGGAAATCGAAGACTCCGAGCGGAAGTGGGCGCCCTACTCCGCCGCTGCAAAGCCGCAGCGCCGGCATTCATAAGACTTATTCGTCTCTCAGCTCCACCGTCCAGTCGATCGCGATATCGCTGGAAAGAGAATCGCGAACCGAACAATACTTCGTCGCCGAAAGTTCGATCGCGCGGAGTGCCTGCGCTCTCTCGATGCCGCGCCCACCAATCGTGAAGTTGAGAGTGATGTGTTTGTACCGGCGCGGAATGGTGTCGACGCGCTCGCCAACCACATCGATTGAAAGCGACGAGATCGGGGTCCGTTGTTTCGCCAGGATGTCGACGACGTCATAGGACACGCACGTCGCGAGAGCGCTGAGCAGAGTTTCCGGCGGGCTTTGTCCGGTCTCGCCTTCTCCATCGATGCGCGCGGTCGGTCCACCCGGCCGCCCGGCGTCGAAGCGATGCTCGCCGACCCAATCGACGTGAATGCGCGATGGTTTTGCCGCGGTCTTCACCGGTGCGGGAGCGCTCACTTCTCGGGACCTTTCTCGATTGGCGCTCGCACGGTGTTTCCCCACTCGGTCCAACTACCGTCGTAGTTTCTCACCCGATCGTAGCCGAGGAGGTAAGTGAGGACGAACCACGTGTGGGAAGAGCGCTCACCGATCCGGCAGTATGCGATGATGTCGTCAGTCTTGGCGAGACCTTTTTCTTTTTCGTAGATGGCGCGGAGTGATCCCGCATCCTTGAAGGTCCCGTCGGGATTTGCCGCGCGTCCCCACGGTACGCTGCGCGCGCCCTTGATGTGTCCGCCGCGTAGAGTGCCTTCCTGCGGGTAGTCGGGCATGTGGGTGCGTTGTCCGGTGAATTCCTCCGGTGAGCGCACATCGATCAAAGGCTTCCCGGCGGCTGAATGTTCGCGCACTTGCTGGAAGAATGCGCGGATCTTTTCATCCGAGCGTTTTGGGGCCGTGTAATTCGTTCTGGGAAACGACGGTACATCGGTGGTGAACGGCCGCCCTTCCTGCTCCCACTTGATTCGCCCGCCGTCGAGAATTTTCGCGTTGGTGAACCCAAAGAGCTGGAATACCCAGAACGCGTAAGTCGCCCACCAGTTGTTCTTGTCGCCATAGAACACGACGGTGGTGCTTTCGTCGATTCCCTTTTCGCGGAGCAGCTTCTGGAATTGCTCCGATGACACGTAGTCGCGCTGCACAGGGTCGTTGAGATCCTCGTGCCAGTCGACTTTTTGGGCGCCAGGAATGTGTCCGGTCTCGTAGAGCAGCACGTCCTCGTCGCTCTCGATGATTCTGATCTTTGGATCGTCGAGGTGCTCTGCCAACCACTCGGTGCTTACAAGAACTTCTGGGTGGACGTAACCCTTCGCTTTTATTTCCGCGTCCAGTGCCGAGGCCTGACGGGAAGCCGTTGTAGTCATGAGATCATTGGGAGAAGATTGCTTCAAGGATAATCAGGCCAGCGGCAATCGCGGGCAAGTGGAAGCTGAGGGTGCCGTTTATCTTGCGCTCATGACCGCTCCTTCCAAGCCGCGGATGGAATCGTACTCTCGGCACGTTCTCGTATGCACGGGCAGCTTTTGTTCACCGACCGCGCGAGGCCGCGAGCTTTATGCTTTGCTCGCTGAGCTTCTGCAGCGCGAAGACCTTCTCTTCGGACCAGGCCGAGTCAAACGAGGAGAGACGCCCTGCCTGGGTGTTTGCAGCGACGGCCCGATTGTGGTCGTCTACCCGGACGGCGTGTGGTACTGTCGAGTGACTCCAGAGCTGCTCGAACGAATCGTAGTGGAGCACTTAAAGGGCGGTCGGCCAATAGATGAGGCGGCCTTCCACAGGCTCAAGCGCTGATGTGCAGAGAGCTGGCAGCCGAGCCTGCCGATTGCCGCTTCGGCGGTGGGCATACGTCATGCGTTTCTAAGGCGTCCAACCAGGAGGCTATCATGGCGAACGAAAAGAACCGGAACAAATCGAACGAGGGGGACAACCTCAACCGCGGATCGCGGAATGCAGCTAGTAGTGGGCAGGGAAGCTCCAGCGGGTCCAGTGGTAGGACCGGTAGTTCTTCGAGTAGCTCCGGCGGACTGGGCAGCTCCGGGACCGGTGGAAGTGGCTCCTCCGGAGGATTTGGTGGTACCGCAGACCGTGGAACGGGCTCCAGCAGCGGGTTCGGTGGGTCAAGCAGCTCCACCGGAGGCCGTAGCGGTGGCATGAGCGGTAGCCCGGGAAGCTCAGGGAGTTCAAGCAGCTCAGGGACTTCAGGCAGCTCAGGAACTTCAGGCAGTTCAGGAACTTCAGGCAGTTCAGGAACTTCAGGAAGCTCCACCGGCACCAGCGGAAGCAGTGGTAGTGCAGGTCGAAGCAGTGGAAGCACAGGCGGCTCGAGCAGCGGAAGCTCGCGATAAGCGCGACTGCCGCGAATGGGGCGAAGGCGAGAGTCTTCGCCCCATTTTTATGCGATGCACAAAGGATTGTCCCGCATCCCACATCCCACATCCCACATCCCGCGTCCCGCATCCCGCATCCCGCCATACAGTATCCGATTGCCTTAACTTTCAGCGCAATACCTCGCACCAGACCGCCGCAGTGAATCCGTCGAACCCGTTCAACCCACGCCGGCTCGCTCTTGGAGCCGCGAAAAAACTGATCTTCGAGAACGAGGATCCGGAGACGGCGCTCGAGCGCATTGCCGGCCTCTCACCGACCGACCACCACGGGACTTCGGGCCCGGAGAACACCTCAATGTCACGTACTCGCACTACGATTCTGAACAATCTCGATGAGATGTACCGCGAAGCATTCGAGCGGGTAAAGGCAACAGGTGACCAGGCTCAAATGACGGCTCTCGACTTCGCTTATCGCCGAGAGCAGCTCTATTTCGAGATTCTTCTCGACGTTCGTGATGCGCTAGAGCGCCGCTAGCTTGGCGCTCAAAAATTCGTATCTCAGCCCATGAATAGCCTCTGGGGCTGGGTCGGCTTCAACGTCGCTGTTCTCGCCATCCTCGCACTCGACCTCGGAGTGCTGCACCGCAGGTCATCGACGGTTTCCCTCAAGGAAGCAGTCACCTGGAGTGCCGTATGGGTCGCGCTGTCCTTGTCTTTCGCATTCGCGATCTACAGGACAATGGGCAAGGAGTCGGGCCTCGAGTTCCTGACCGGCTATCTGATCGAATACGCGCTCTCCGTCGACAACATCTTCGTATTCGTTCTCATCTTCTCGTACTTCAAGGTCCCGGAAAAGTATCAGCACCGCGTGCTGTTCTGGGGCATTATCGGCGCGCTCGTCCTGCGCGGCGTCATGATAATCGCTGGCTCCGCGCTCGTCGCGCGCTTTGCGTGGACGCTCTACATCTTCGGCGCCTTTCTCGTCTTCACCGGACTGCGCATGGCATTCCAGAAAAGCGAAGACGTTTACAAACCCGATAGCGATCCCGTTCTTCGGCTGGCGCGGAAAATCATACCGGTGACCGATGAGTACAGCGGCGATAACTTCTTCGTCGAGCGGCCGGACGAAACCGGGAAGCTCCGGCGGGCAGCCACGCCGTTGTTCATCGTGCTGCTGATCGTCGACACCACCGACATCATCTTCGCTACCGATTCGATCCCCGCCATTTTCGCCGTTACACGCGATCCCTTCATCGTTTATACCTCGAACATCTGCGCCGTTCTCGGACTGCGAGCCCTCTATTTTCTTCTGGCCGGAGTCGTAGACAAGTTCGTGTACCTCAAGCTCGGCCTGTCGCTCGTTCTGGTTTTCATCGGCGCGAAGATGTTGCTCGAACACTTCATCCATCTGCCCATTATCGCTTCGCTCGGCGTAGTGGGCGCTGTCCTCGCGGCTTCCATTCTCGCATCACTTCTATGGCCCCGCACCCGGCACTAAAGCGCGTCAGTGGGTTACGCATAGGACGAGAGCAACGTCCTT
>CADDZN010000110.1 GCA_902812375.1 bacterium
CTCGATGATCGGCTTGAGACGATGGATCTCGTCGATGAAGAGGATGTCGCCTTACGCAGATTGGTCAGCGTGCCGACGAGGTCTCCCGGTTTCTTGAGCGCGGGACCCGAGGTCGTCCGGATATTCACGCCGAGCTCGCGCGCGATCAGCTCAGCGAGCGTGGTCTTCCCAAGCCCTGGTGGCCCGAAGAAAAGCGTGTGATCCAGCGGCTCTCGGCGCGCCAACGCGGCATCTATGTAGATGCGCAGAGACTCTTTCACGCGGTCCTGACCGATAAACTCGGACAGGCGCTGGGGACGAAGCGAGAGCTCGACGACGCTCTCGTCCGGGATCACCTCAGGAGTAGTGATTTCCGCTCTCGACATGTCCGCTGATTCCGTTGTGACTGATGTAGCCATTCAGGAAATCTGAAGGCCGGACCACCGAAAATCTACCGAAGCCGGGCTGGCTGTACCGTTGAGCTTTCGCCGCGTACCAGACGCCAGGGAAAGAAATATACGGCGTAAATCGCGGCATAGACCGCGAAATTCTCGACGTGCGCGAAGTGCGCGAAGAAGAAGAAGAAGATGAGGCCGTGCATACGCAGCACATTCTTGTACGGCTCGGCGAAAGCTCCTCCTTTGCCGCAGTTGATTCCGGCGAAGGAGCTGAGCACGCGGTCGGGGTCGAGTGTCATCGGCGTCCGCAAAAACACCGCCCGATGCGAAAGAAAGGCGGACGGCAGGAATACCCAATAACGTCGGAGGATTTCGAGATAGGTCGCCTTGCTAGCCCAACTGGCGCGTGCAATGCCGGGGCCTTCGATCGGAAAGAATGAAAGCAGGATCTGCGAATGCACATAGTGGAACCCACCGAAGTGCACGGTGAAAAAGCCGAGCATGAACGATCCAACGACGAGAATGATCGCCCACAGAGCGACCATCGAGCGCGGACTCGCCAGGGGGTCGCGGCGCTTTCGCCAGACGAGAATCGCGAAGTCCACGCACGGAAGCCGATGATCCAGAGAATCGTCGCATAGCCGACGACGAGACTCGACAACCATAGACTCCAGATCAGGTCGCCGGCGTTCCAGCGCGCCCACCATGCGACCGTCATCCCGAGCGCGAACGCGAGCGCATCGGGGACGGCCGACAACCAGTCCGCGCTGGTCGTTTCGGGCGCGGCGGCGACAGGAAAAGCGGCGGTGGCTTCGGGGGTGATTTGCATCACCCATTCGACTCACCGCCGCCAGGCCAAGTCACACCGCTTCGATCTCGCTCGCGGCGCGGTCAAGGATCTCCTTGATCTTCTTAATCTGCTCGGCGGATCTCTGACCCTTGGCGCCGTAAACGGCACGGCCGATGTTCTTGAAGCCGCGGTGCACTTCCATCATCGGCTCGCCGAAGATGCTATTTGCAAACTCAGCGATGCGTCCGAAGATGTCGTCGATCTGCGGCTGATTCTCGGCGAGGTGCGCCCGACCCGCGTCGGTGATCTCGTAGATCTTCTTGCCGTCCTCTTCTGGCCTGGCGCGAGCGTAACCCAGGTCCTCGAGCATGGTGAGCGTCGGATAGACCGTGCCCGGACTCGGCGAGTACATCCCGCCGAACCTCTCGCCGACTTCTTTAATGATCTCGTAGCCGTGGCGCGGCTTCTCGTCGAGCAGACGAAGGATGACGAACTTGAGATCGCCCTGATCGAACATCCTTCCGCCGCCAAATGGGCCGCCGCGTGAGCGGCCCCGACCGCCCCAGAAAGTTCCGGGATCGAATCCAAAATTCTCCGGACGCATCCCAAACGCCCATGCGAACCTCGGCCCGCAGTTTCCACCGTACATTGGCTTACCCCCGAAAGTAGACCTAATCGCGCCAGTCAGGCGTCAGTCGACGGCTGTGATAGTACTGGCGATATATCTTTGCCGACCTAAGCTATATCGGACGATATATCGCCGCAAGAGGGATGGATGCTGCGGGGACTCGTAAATGTTTTGTAGTTAAGGTGGTCTAACCGTGCCTAAGCAAACCGAGGCCGTATTAAACGCCATACTTGACGCCTGCTTTAGCTGGTATTAAGTTAGCAGAGAACGCTTTTCAGCTCAGGGAGGGTAACGACATGAATACAGGCGCGTCTCCAGCCGTTCGCGCCCCGGTCCGCCGTAGGCGACCGTCCTCGTCAGATCCTCTCAGGAAAGTGACGTTGCAGTTGAGCGAATCCATCGTGACCGCAATTAAGACCTTGGTCACAGCGGGAGAAGCCCCAAGCGCTAACGTCTTTGTAGAAGATGCCGTTAGGGCCAGTCTTCGCGAGCGTCGGCGTGCCAAGGTATACGCCGCTTATGAAGAGGCTGCGAACGACCCAGCCTTCATAGCTGATATGAATGCCGATGTAATCGCGTTCGACAACGCTCTCCGAGACGGTTTAGCAGACAAATAGGTGGCCTACCAGGGAGCAGTTCGGCGATGGGATCTCTTTCTGGCCGATCTAGACCCAAGCGTGGGCAGCGAACAGGGCGGTGCGGGGCGCCCAGTCATTGTAATCTCGAACGACGGGGTCAATTCGACCCTAAACGTTATCACCGTCGTATCGCTGACAAAGATTGAGGGGAAGAAGCGAAGGATTTATCCCTTCGAGGTGTACATACCCAAGAAGGTGCTCGGCGCAGACTACGACAGCATCGTCATGCCGCAACAGATCCGCTCAATCTCGAAGATGCGGCTCCTAAAGCGAATAAGCAGACTCGACGACGAGAAGTACCGCGATCAAATAGAGAATCGGTTACTGGAGCACCTGGATATAGCTTTCGAACCCGAAGTTTAGCCCGCGCAAAGTTTGCACGGACTTGATATTTCCACTGTAGGACGGAGGCTTACACTTATCGCCGACACTTTGAACGAGGGAGCGAGTTGGCTATTGAGAGAAGGATTGTTGACGCCGCGAATTTCAATCAGGCAGCCGTCCTTCCGTATGAGTTACGGATAAAGGATTTCGAAATCGCCATGCAGGACGTCTATGACTTTTTTTATGATGTGAACACACATCTAATGGAAAAGGGGCTTGAACGACTGGACGACATGCTTCGGCCTGCGAACATTTCGGGAATTCTTTCCGATATGCTCACTGCGAGTTTGGCCAAGCATGCACGCGCGCTGACGGCGAACGGTTATTTCAACGGTCACCCTGACCTGGTAGTGAAGGGCGTCTACCCAAATAACAGTGCCAAAGCCGGAAGCGAGGGAATCGAGATCAAGTCGACGCGGAAGAGTGGGGGCGCAGTCGATACTCATGGGCCGAGAGATCAGTGGATGTGCGTGCTTGTCTACTCGGTTGACAACGAAAGCGAGCCAGCCAGAGATCGCAAGCCGATGGGCTTCACGGAGGTGTATCTAGGCCAGGTCAGTCAGAGCGATTTTCGCAAAAACCCTCGCGGTGAGCTCGGCACAAGGACCGCCACCCTTCATAAAGAAGGGATTGGAAAACTGCGAACGAACTGGATATATCGAACGGAGCTCACTTAACTGGAAGATTCGCCAGCCTCGGGATAGCCTGGCACCCCAGGCGAAAATACGTCGGGTCTTTCTCGATTCCGACGCTCTGATACCCCACGGCCTGAGCCGCAGCTAGCGTAGAACCTGCCCCGGCAAACGGGTCGAGAACGATGCCCTCGCCGAGGGGCAAAACCGCGCGGACAACTTGGCGGATGAAAGCTTGGGGTTTAAGACTTGGGTGTGGCGCCAAAGTTCGTTCGCGCTTTGAAGTGGGCGAAGATTGTATCACGTCTCCGAACGGCCGGTCTTTATGCGGTCGTCTGAAACCGCCAGTCGCCCATCTGCGCAGGTTGTCCTGCACGCGGCCTTCCACTTGAGTACGAAATACGAGCCAGGGCTCCCACATTGAGCGCGGCATTACGCTGATGCCCGAGAATTCTTCATGCGCTGCTTTTGGGCGGTCACCCCCGCGCATAGTCATCACGAGCCGAGCGATCTCGCCACGACGCACCAGGCCAGCACGCGCCAAGGCTCCAGACACGATATACGAAAGAAGCGGATTGCTTGCGACTATTACGTTCGCACCAGGAACAAGTACTGGGATCAGCAGGCGCGCCCAGGAATAAAAGAACTCATCAAGCCGGATTAAATCGTTCTTCCGCAAAACGGTAAAGCGAGGAAGTGGCGCTCGCTTCGAGCCGTCGAATGACGGGGGAATACGCCAAACGCCGCCATTTCCGGAACGAAGCTTTGCCTGCTGCTCTTCCGTGTATTCAAAAAGCCCGTACGGTGGATCCGTAACCACGGCATGTATAGATCGGCGAGGTTGCTCCCTGAGCCAGTCAAAGCAGTTAGCCATGACGAAAGTCGACCGCCCATATTGGTATATGGATTCCGGTTCCGATGTCGGTTGCAGCTCGAGCGCGTATACGTCGGCTGGCCGTTCGCGCAGTACATAATGAGCGCGTTCGGTTCTGTCAAAAATTGAGGGAGTGTTCAAACGAAGATACGACCGAATGGAGGATGCGGGCACGTCGCCGATCCGCTCTCTGACCTCTCGCTCGATCTCTCCAACCGACGCACCGCTAGGCCGAACAGCAAGGACGTCAACGATTGCATCGCGGACTGCACCAGGCCTATGCAGGGTAGTCTCCGAAGTTTGTTGATCGTAGTCTAGACGTCTAGACGTCTACCCGCAACACTCAATCCGTACCGTAACTAGACGGTTGCTTTGACTTGAGCGAGTCGTTCGGCCGCGCGCTGGAGCGTGTCAGCCTTTTTGCAGAATGCGAACCTCGTAACCGATCCTCCCAACTCCGGGCGCGAATAAAAACTCATCCCCGGCACGGTCGCGACTCCAACCTCCTTCGTCAACCAAAGCGCGAACTCTCGGCTCTCCAGGTCCGAGATCTCTGAAAAATCCGCCAAGATGTAATACGCGCCCTCTGGAGGAGCGTACTTAAAACCGGCTTCGTCCAAAGCCGAGCACATGATATCGCGCCGTACACGGTACTCCATCGCCATGTGGTTGTAATAATCGGAATCGAATGCCATCCCGATCGCCCCCGCAGCCTGCAACGGTGCCGGCGCTCCGACTGTCAGGAAATCGTGGACTTTTCGAATTGGTGAAGTCATCTCCGCCGGCGCGATGGCGTAGCCGAGCCTCCACCCCGTGCAACTAAAAGTTTTCGAGAGTCCGGAGATCGTGACGGTCCTCTCCCGCATTCCCGGCCACGTCGCAATCACATGGTGCCCGCCCGCGTAGCGGATGTGCTCGTAAATCTCGTCCGTGATCGCAATCACATCCCACTTCTGACACAGCTCCGCGATCAGTGAGATCTCTTCACGCGTAAAGACTCGACCCGTCGGATTGTGCGGAGTATTCACCACGATCGCGCGCGTCTTGTTCGTAAACGCGGCGCGCAGCTTGTCGGGGTCGAAATGCCAGTCCGGAGATTCCAGCGGCACGAACACCGGCTTCGCTCCCGCGAGTATCGCGTCCGGACCATAGTTCTCGTAAAAAGGCTCGAACACGATCACTTCCTCGCCTGGATCCACCAGTGCGAGAAATACCGCGGCCATCGCTTCCGTCGCGCCGCAGCACACCGTGATCTCGCGCTCGGGATCCACTTCCATCCCGTAGAAGCTCCGGTACTTGTTCGCGATTGCGACGCGCAGCGCCGGACTTCCCCACGTAATTGCGTACTGATTCACGTCCCCGTGAATCGCCGCGCACGCCGCATCCTTCATCGGCTCGGGCATCGGGAAATCCGGAAAGCCCTGCGCCAGATTGATCGCACCGTACTGATTCGCGACCCGTGTCATCTCGCGGATCACGGATTCGGTGAAGGTGCTCGCGCGAATCGCCGTTGAAGCGCGCCTCGATTGCTGAATTTCGGTCATCGTCGTCGTGCCGCCCTCTCGCGGTCGAAATTTGATTGACAAATCATACCACTTTGCCAATGATCCGCGAGACGGTTCTATGTTCTCGTGTGCCGATAATCGAGAACCAACCCATCAGGTGATATAATCGACTTCGTTTCCGGGGATTCCATGCGCACAGTGCTTCTCATAGTCATCGTCGTGGTCATAGCCGGAGGAGCGTGGCTCTGGAGTCGGGGCAAGCCGCCCGCTCCGTAGTGATCTGCAATCGATGAACCGTCTCTTTCTTCTTCAGGCCTTGGCCGCCGTCACCGTCACAGGACTCGGCGATCCTGCGACAACGCCGTTAACCGCTGCAAATTTGCAGCCCTCGACCATCACCATCACCGTTCTCGATGCCGGCGCCAGCTATCCGCGTGCTACCACCGAAGATTCCGCGTCGCTTGCGCTCTCGGTCGCGGTGCTCGATCAGCTCGAGCAGGCGGCCGAGAAGTACAACGAGTTCCGGCGGCTCTACCCATTCGAGATGCACATTGAGCGACGCACCGCGCCCGTGTCCACCTCGGGCAAGATCACCAGAGTTTACAAAACGCGCGAGACCTATCGCTCCGACAGCGGAGGAAATGACTACCGGCCCGGCGACATCATCCAATACTCCCGCGGAGATTTCCTGGTGCCGATTCTGGTTCTGCCAAATCTCGCTGACACAGTTTTCTGGGATCACCACTGCTTCATTGCCAGAGGCATCGAGCCCTACCTCGGCACGCGCGTCGTTCGACTCGACTTCTCTCCCAGATCCGACGTGAGCGGTCCGGATTGGGAAGGCGCCGCATTCATCGATTCAGCAACCAGCCTGTTGCGACGGATCGATTTCCGGGTCGTGCATCCACCTGCGCGCGGCGGCCCGAAACGGCTGGAGGGTTATACGACCTTCTCGTCGCCGTCGCCGTACATCATCATTCCGGATACGACTGGCGCCTCGTGGTGGATGCATGAGCCGGACGAAAAAAACGACTGGGGCCAACCGAATTTCGTGCAAGTCCTCTTCGTCGAAGAGGTCAAATACCGAAAAGCGAAGCCTCCGACCTATCAGCCGTCTCCGCCCTGAGCGGAAGCTCGAAAACAGCGGCCTCTACGGCTGCGTCGGCCCTTTCATGATGACCTCGATTGCCCCCGTGGTCCCGGCGCGAACGCCGAACTTTGCGCCCGCCTCTGCCACGTTGTAGTAGCGGACGTCGCCAACCTGATACGCCTGGATGTTCCGAAGCGCGTTCACGTCGCCCATCAGTTGTCCGTCCACGAATACCGACGCGTATTCGCTCGCCTGCGAGCTGGCTGTCATCGCGCCGTGTGGCGCCAGCCAGTTCGGGCGAAGCCGCGCCACCGCGTCGTAGGCAGAGAGATTGTCCGCATGAGTCTGAGCGATCTCGGCGGCAGTCAGCTCGTTTGCCTTTCTGGTATTGCCGCTATTGGTTGCCGCTGAAGCGCAGCCGAGCACTCCCACGGCCACGACGAGATATAGGGATTTCACAGACATTGTCGGCCTCCGAAGGCGCCCGCGCACGAGAAAGTAAATCCGAGAATCAATCATATCACTTACTGGGCGTCGGTGATCACTTCGATTGCCCCCGATACATTGCCCAGCCCAAACCGGTTCGACGCCTCAGGCCCGTTGTAATAATGAATCTCGCGGATCGCGCTAACGTCGAGCTGCCTTAGCGATTGGATGTCCCCATATAACTGGTGATTCAGATAGACGTTGGGAAGACCCGTGTCGCCTGCCGAAAGCGTGGTCGCGCCGTGTGAGTGGAAAAACGAGGGGCGCAGCATCTGGACGGCATCGTAAGCGTTGTACACGTGGGCGGCGGCGATCTCCTCACGCGTGATGACGTTCGAGTCTTTCCGCGGGCCGGATCTGGTTCCTGCCGAAGCGCACGCCATTACCAAACCCGCCGCCAGAACCGCAAGATATTTGACCCTCATCACCTGCCTCCCAGTTTAGCTAACGCGGCCCGAATGAGCTCGGCCGCCGATTTTGAAGGTGCACCAGAATCCAGCGCCGCGCGAACTCCACGTTCGGCGTCAGCGCTCGAGTAACCCAGCGAGACGAGCGCACGCATCGCGTCATCCGCGGCCGCGCTCGCTGGCGCCGCCGAAGCTCCAGTCATCTCGCCAAGTCCGTCGAGCTTATCCGCCAGATCGAGAATAAGTCTCTCTGCCTTCTTTCGCCCTACGCGCGGAACGCTCTGAAGTGTCGGAATGTCCTTTTCGCGGATCGCGCGAATGAGACGGCTCGCCGAGAGCGCCGACAATAACCCGATTGCGAGCGAAGGTCCGACGCCGTTCGCGGTGAGCAGCTTCTCGAATAACCGCTTCTCGAAGACACTCACGAACCCAAACAACTGCCATGAATCTTCTTTCACCACGAGCGACGTATTCAATCGCACGTCCTCGCCTACCTTGGGCAATGTCTCGTACACGCTGAGGGGAATCGTCAGCTCGTATCCAACTCCGCCAGCGGTCATCACCTCGAGCGAATCGAGCTCCTTCGACATGAGCTTTCCGGCGACAATGGCAATCAACGGACCGAGAACCTGATCGGTTGAATCTTCGGCAGCTCTGGCGCGAGCGCATACGCCAGCGCCGCCGCCACTCCGTCCGCCGCATCGCTCGGCTGCGGCGCGGATTTCAGTCTCAACAAGCGCGTCACCATGAACTGCACCTGGAGCTTGGTCGCCGCGCCCGTGCCGGCCACTGTTTTCTTGATTTCCGCGGGCGGATATTCGTGGATCGCCAATCCCGCCTGCGCCGCCGCGAGCAGAATCACACCGCGGGCGTGCCCGAGGACGACCGTCGTCCGGACATTGCGAGCGTAAAAGACATCCTCGATCGAGAGCACGCTCGGCTTGTGCCGCCGGATCAATTCCACGACGCCGTCGTGGATCTCCGCAAGTCGTTGCGCGAGGTCGTCGCGCGGCTTCGTGCGAATCACTCCGCACTCGACGAGGGTCAGCGGATTCCGGCCTTCCTTCCGAACTACGCCGTAGCCAGTGACCGCGGTACCGGGATCGATTCCAAGGACGACAACGGGCTCGGACTCACGCACCTGTCATCTGCTCGACGTCCATGTCGAAGTTGGCCGACACTTTTTGCACGTCATCGAGATCGTCTAGCTCCTCGAGGAGCTTGACGAGTGATTCCGCGTTCTTTCCCTCGACGTGAACCGTCGATTTCGGAATGAACGCGACTTCAGATTCGACGATCTCGATTCCGGCTTTCTTGATTGCGTCTTCCACAGCGTGCAGGTTGTGCGGATCGGTGGTCACCACGTATTGACCTTCTTCAGCCTTGAAATCTTCGGCGCCTGCATCTAGTGCGATCTCGAGAACTTTGTCCTCCTCGTACCTCGAGCGGTCGAAGTAGATCTGACCTTTGCGATCGAATAGGTACGACACCGAATTCGGCGGTC